>UQQU01000009.1 GCA_900543325.1 uncultured Clostridium sp.
TCGGAAGGAATATTGTAATTAAGTTTTAGAATTTAATTGTTTTTGGAAGAAAAAGAGCGTTAAGAAGCTGAGGGAACAAAGTGACTTTCGAAGCTTTAGCTCTTTTTCTGGAAAAAACAATATAAATTCTTAACGTAAATTATACAATTCCTGGAGGTTATATCATTAATTTTTCGGCTCCACGTGACGAACAATTTTATTCAAAAGTTCATCTATGATTTTTCTTGCAATAGTATTTTTATCTGGTAATATTGGTAAATTATCTTTACTGTACCAATCTGCATGAAGAATTTCTTCACCATCAACCTTTATATCTCCACTTTCGTATTCTGCTGTGAATCCAATCATAATAGAATTAGGATATGGCCATGGTTGACTTGAAAAATATTTAATATTTTTCACCTTTATATTTACTTCTTCTAAGACTTCACGCTTTACGCATTCTTCTAAAGTCTCATTTACATCTACAAATCCAGCTACATTACTATGTAACCCCTCTGGAAAATTCTTATTATTTGCTAATAAAATCTTATCACCCTTGGTTATTCCTACTATAATTGCAGGACAAACTTGTGGATAACTCATATATCCACATTTCTTACACTTCATTGCAAACTCATATCCAACAAAATCATTTTCTCCACCACATACTCCACAAAACTTATTAGTTTTATGGAAGTGAATAATTTGAGCTGCTCTTCCACAAATAGGTACAATATCTTTATCAATAATAGCAGTGCCTTGTCTTAAGGCAATAAATTTTAACTCTCCTGCCACCTTAACACATGAACTTACTTCACCACAAAAACAATGTATTTCATTAATTTTTCCTAAATGATACATTATTTCAAGACCATCAATTAAATTTTTAACATCCTTAAATGTGGGAATAAATACTTTTCCCATATCTTCTTTAATTAAAATCATTTTATCTTGAAATAAAAAATATAAATCTTCATCTCTATTTCCCTCTGGGAATTTAGGGTCTGCTATAAAATTCATATAATTATCGTTATTAATCATACATTTATACTCCTCTACTCTTCTATAATTTCACAATGCATATACTTCTCTACTTCATCCCAAGGTACAATAAATCCTTGCCCCTTAGAACAAAATACTGAATTTGAAGAATACTCTATATCTGCATTCTTATTATAAGCTCTTTTTTCAAGAACCTCTTCTGTATTATGGCATACATCATATCCATCAAATATCAAATTTATATTTCCTCTCCCTTTAGTAAATGCAATAAGTTCCATACTGTAATTCATAAAAGTTGCTACTGGTCCTCTTCCTGTTATTTTAACTTTATTTAAAGTAGTCTCTGGTGGATTAAAATTACCACAAAGCCTTTGAATATCTGATAAAACTCTTCCCATATACTCTAACTCTACATCTATTGAAAATTTATAAAATGGCTCTAATAATATATTATCTGCTTTTTCTAATCCTTGCCTTAAAGCTCTAAAAGTTGCTTCTCTAAAGTCTCCACCCTCTGTATGTTTATTATGTGCTCTACCAGTTAAAAGAGTAACTTTAATATCTGTAATTTCTGAACCTGTTAATATTCCATTATGTTTTCTTTCAAATAAATGAGTTCTTATTAAATTTTGATGTCCAGTAGTTAGGTTATCAGTATGACATTTGTTTTTAAAAATAATTCCAGAACCCCTAGGGAGACTTTCTAACTTCAAATGTACTTCAGCATAATGTTTTAATGGTTCAAAATGTCCATATCCATTAACTGTATTATTTATAGTTTCTTTATATATTATTTCACATGGTCCAAAGTCTACATTAAAATTAAATCTTTCTAATATAACTTCCTTTAATACTTCTAATTGTATCTTTCCCATAATATGAACATGTATTTCCTGAAGAGTTTCATTCCAAATAACATTTAAGGCAGGATCTTCAGCTTCTAACATTCTAAAATGCCCTAATACTTCTTTTACATTACATGCTTTATCAAAAATTACACTAGACATTAAGGTTGGAATCATATTAAATTTAAACTTTTCCTTTAATGCTCCCACTCCATCACCTACACTTAAACTTGTAAGACCTGTTACCGCAAAAATATCACCAGCCACAACTTTATCTACTGTAGAAAATTTACTTCCATTATAAACTCTTATACTACTTATTTTTTCTTTTGAACTACCATTATTTATTTCATCTCTGACCTTTAGTATCCCACTTAAAGCTTTAATAAATGTAATTCTTGTTCCATTATCGTCATGTCGTATTTTATATACAATTCCTGAAAATTCATCATTTTCATTGTAATTAGTAACTGTTAACTTTTCTAAAGAATCTAAAAACTCCATTATTCCTTGGTCTTGAAGAGCTGATCCTGAAAAGCACGGAAATATATTCATTTCTTTAATTAAAATTCTTAATTTATTAATCCATAAATCTTTATTATATTCTCCATTAAAATATTTTTCTAATAACTCTTCATCTCTTTCAGCTATAAATTCTATTATATCCTCTTTAATATCTGTAATACTTTCTATATAACAAACATCTTTAGTTAAGTTTGCTTTTATTTTATTAATTACATTATATAAATCTGCTCCTGTTCTATCTAATTTATTAATAAAGAAAAATGTAGGAACATTATATTTTTTAAGTAATCTCCATACTGTTTCTGTATGAGATTGCACACCTTCTACCGCACTTATAACTATAATTGCATAATCCATAATACTTATAGCTCTTTCCATTTCACAAGAAAAATCTACATGACCTGGTGTATCTATTAAGTAATATTTTGATTTTCCTATTTCAAATACCGCCTGATCTGAGAATACTGTAATTCCTCTTTCCTTTTCTATATCATGGCTATCTAAAAAGGAATTTTTATGATCTACTCTTCCTCTACTTCTAATAGCATTAGTATGATAAAGAATTTGTTCAGAAAAAGTTGTTTTTCCAGCATCTACATGAGCTAATACCCCTATTGTTTTTTTCATATAATCACCTTTTTCTATAAACAGTAAATAACTTTATATTTAAATTATATCATGACTATCTATAATTACCATTTAAGATTTTATTATAATGAAAAACGCAGTAATAGTAATTTATATCTTACTATTACTGCGTAAATATCTCTCAAATTAAATATATGACTCAAATACTTTTACAAAATGTTTTTCTGTTAAATATAAAAGCTGACAAATCATCTTTGTTGTATATAATATATCATTTACAGCATCTTCTTCTAAACTTAAATACTCTTGCCTATTTATCTTTAATTCTTCAAGATAATCTACAGAATCATCTATATTATCTAGAACATTTTCAAAAATATCTTTATTATTTCTTAAAGTTTTTCTTAACATTAAATGCAAAGTAAATTCATATGCAAAATGATTTTTCATATCTTTACCATAATATTCTTCTAAATGATACTTACAAAAACAATCTGCAATATAATGAGCTATTTTACCTATAATAAATGATACTTCATTAATATCTAAATCATTATTTTCAATGTATTCTTTATATTCAAGCATTTTATCTTTAGAAACACTATATGTGTGTTTGATCTTATTTCCTCTCTTGTGTAAATCCGGCTCTACACACCCTGCTAAAAATCTTTTTTTATTTAAACTTAAATTATATTTTTCCTTGCACAAATTGTAACAATATGAGCCTATGGCTAAATGTGTGTTTACTAGCATAAGATTTCTCCCCTCGTCAGAATTTTAAAATACTCTATAATCCCGACAATATTATTATACAACATTATTACGAATTTTGATTGTTCTTTTATTAAATTTATTATGGATTATCTGTAATATTTTATTACTTTTAACTACTATGTAGATATTTCAGTAAATATTACATTTAAATATTTATGATTAAATATAAAACATATGACCAATTTATTATGCACATAATAAACTAGTATTATTAATTATCTGTATGATTGGAGGAAAATTATGAGGGTAAGACTTGGATATGTAGCTATTTCTAAAGCTCTTGGTAAAAAAGTTACTTCTTCTAGCACTGTAACTTTTACAAATTATAATAAAATTACTCTTCCTAATAAAAAATTAGAAAAACTAAAATCTGTAGCTGCTTCTAACTTAAGAGATTTAGAAACTATAATTAGATATAATATAGAAAATAATATTCATTTTTATAGAATTACTTCTGCTTTAATTCCCCTAGTTACTCATCCTGAAGTTGGTTATTGGGGACATAGAGAATTTTTAAAAAAGGATTTTGAATATGTAGGAAAATTAATAAATGATTCTAAAATGAGAGTAGATACTCATCCTGATGAATTTAATGTAATTAATAGCATTAATCCTAAAGTCGTTGAAAATACTAAAATAAATTTAGTAAGGCAAGCTGAATGGTTTGAAGATTTTAAATATGACTTAGGAAAAATGGTAATCCATGTGGGTGGTGCTACAAATGGAAAAGAAGCTGGTTTAGAAAGATTTATCACCAATTTTGATAATTTTCCAACTGAGGTAAAATCAAAGATTATTATTGAAAATGATGATAAAACATATACAGCCCAAGAAACACTAAATTTATGCAATGAACTAAGTTTACCTATGGTTTTAGATATTCATCATCATAATTGTAATAATAATGGTGAAAATATTTATGAATTAATTCCCCAAATATTTCTTACATGGAAAAATGAAAAGCTTCCACCTAAACTTCACTTTTCCTCTCCTAGGGAAGGTGAAAAAGATAGAAAGCATTCTGATTTTATTAATGCAAAAGACTTTGTAATATTTTTAGAAAATATTAAACATTTTAATACTGATATTGACATAATGCTTGAATGCAAGGAAAAGGATTTAGCATTATTTAGACTTGCAGATGACATAAAAAAATTAAATCCTAAATATAAATGGCTCGATAAAAGTACTTTTATTGTATAAAAATAAAAAAAAGTGTATATAATACAATGTGATGTAAAACATACTGCAATATATTTTACACCCTATTACAACTTTAGTTATTTCGACAGATAGCATTAAAAAACTAGTAGCATTCTATCATATAGTTGCTACTGTTTTTTATTTATAAAAAATCTATTTAATTATCTGATTTTGTTGTTAAGGATTTTGGAAAAATAGATATATTAATAAATAATGCTGGTGTTCAATTTCCTCAAGAAAGTATAGAAGATATTTCTCAAGATCAACTTGAATTAACTTATAAAATAAATATATTTCCAATGTTTTATTTAACTCAAGCTGCCTTATGCTATATGAAAAAAGGCAGTACAATAGTTAATACAGCTTCTGTTACAGCATATCAGGGACATGTAAAGCTTATTGATTACTCATCTACTAAAGGAGCAGTCATTACTTTTACAAGATCACTTTCTCAATCCTTGGTCACAAAGGGAATAAGAGTTAATGCTGTAACTCCTGGTCCAATTTGGACTCCTCTTACTGTTTCAAGCTTTTCAGATGAATATATAAAAAACTTTGGTTCTGATGTTCTTATGAGGCAAGCTGGACAACCCTTTGAATTAGCACCAGCCTATGTATACTTAGCATCAGATGATTCTAGCTATGTTACCGGTCAAGTAATTCATGTAAATGGTGGAACAATGGTAGATAGTTAATAAAAAAAACGTATTGTGAATATTATGCAATACGTTTTTTACTTTAATCTTTTACATAGTAATATTATTATTTCTAATAATTAAGTTTTATTTAAGTTAAACTTTAAAATAAAATTTATTTTTTCTTCTTTTATTTCATAAGATAACTCTCCATAATTCTGAGAAGCAAGTTCTTTACATAAATATAATCCTAATCCGGAACTACTTACTTCCTTAGAAATATCTTTATAAGTATTATATTTTATAAATGGTTCTAATAGCTTGTCTTTTATATCTTTTGGAAAATTAGTGCATTTATTGACTATTGAAAAAACTATATTTCCCTCTTCCTTATATAAATTAATATCTATTCTTTTCCCAACATTATATTTTATAGCATTATCAATTAAATTAACTATTATTGACTCCATATCTTCTAAAACTGAATATATAGTTACTTCTTGCAATCTTTTACTTATTATATACCCTTTACTTTCTATTCTTACTTGAAAATCTTCTATTATTTCTTCAATTAATTCTGTTAGTGAAAATTCATATTTATTCTTAGCTGATTTAATTTCTCCTTTTGATACATCAAGTATCTTTTCTACTAAAGCTTTCATCTTTTCACTTTCCATTATTATTCTATCACTAGCTCTATTTATAAAATCTTCATCTAATTCATTTAATTTATTCTCTTTAAATATTTGTGCATACAGTGATATGGCTGTAACTGGGGTTTTTAGCTCATGTGTTGCATTATTAAAAAACTCTCTTGAAACCTTTTGTAGTTGTTCAACCTTTTCCTTTTCTTTAATTATTATTTGCATCTGATCTTTTATTTTGTTTTTCATTAAATTATAACTTTTTGAAAGTTCACCAATTTCATCATTGCTATTAATAACAATATCTTTTGAATTTATACTTTTTGATAAATCCTTCATTGATTCATTTAATTCATTTATTGGTTTAGTAACTTTACTTATGATCATTGAAATAACGATAATTATGGATAAAACTACAATAACTTGTCCAGCAATTACTATTGTTATAACATTTATATTTTTATTATATTTTTCACTATAATCCTTTTGTATAATTAAATTACAATAAAAATCATTATCTAAATAAATAGGATAATTATATGTTACACAATAAATATTATTTAATCTTTTAAATCTTATAATAGATTTTAAGTTTTTACTTTCATTTACTATATTATTTATTTCATCTTCACTTATTACTACACTAACATATTCATTTATTTCTCCTTTAGCATTTATCATAGAAACATATGAATTTGTTAATCCTTTAATACTATTTAAACTTTTCCACTTACTCTCTCCAATAAGCTCATTTTGATTAATAGTATTTATAGAAAAACTCTTTATATTTGTTATTTCTTTTATAATATCGGTTCTTAATGTATTTTCTAAAAATAATGCAATAAAGATAGTAAATATTATATTTATTACTACTACTGAAATTATTGTTCCAAATAATAATTTACTCCTTAGTGTTTTAAACAATAAATCACCTCATCACATATCCTATACCATAAACTGTTTCAATTATAGAATTATCTTTATCTTCTTTTAATCTATCTCTCAACCTTTTTATATGAACATCAACAGTTCTTGTATCACCTTCATACTCATATCCCCAAACCTTTTGTAATAAATCTTCCCTTGAATAAATAATACCTCTATTTTCATATAAAAAATTTAACAAATCAAACTCCAATTTTCTCATAGGAACAAGATTTCCATCCTTAAATACACATCTATCTTTACTAGAAATTCTTATCCCATTAATATCTTTTTTATTTTCTTCTATCTTATTAATTTCCTTTGAATTTCTTCTAAATATAACTTTAATTCTAACTAATACTTCTTTTATTTCAAAAGGCTTTACTATATAATCATCTGCTCCTAATTCTAAACCTACTATTTTATCAAATATCTCTCCTCTAGCTGTTAACATCATCACATAAGTATTTTTAGATATTTCCTTACATATATCGAATCCATCCATATCAGGTAGCATTAAATCTAATAGTACTAAGTCTGGCTTAAAATTTTCTACTAACTCTAATGCTTCTTTTCCATTAAATGCACTTCTAACCTCATACCCCCTCTTTTCTTAAAGCAAAGGTTAATACATCATTTATTGAATACTCATCTTCTACTACTAATATCCTCTTCTTTTCCATAGTTCCCCCATTATTTTTTTACTTTTCTGTAAGCTTTAAAAATGAATACTCCTTTATATATTTACTTGCATCATATTTATATTCATCATTTTCATTGGGCTCAAAATATTTATAAAAAAATATTTTATCTCCTTCTTCATTTGCTATTCCTACAGATGCATAACACTTATAATTTTCTTTAGTAAATTTATATAAGTAATTTATCGTATTATCTTCTCTTACTTGACCTAAATATGCCTCTTCCTTATATACTAAATTAACTAAATTATTCTTTCCAATTACATTATTAATATATATCTCTTCTTCAGGAATAATAAATTCTTCTGAATTAATATCGTAAATAGCTGTTCTCTCTGTTTCTCCATATCTATTTTGTGATACATTTAAGAAAATTTTATTGCTATTCAATTCTTGATTATATACTCTTGAATACTCTGATAGTTTATAACCTTGTAAATTTAAACTTTTATAATCTTCAAGTTCTATTGTATCATCATTTATATTTACCTTTTTTACTTTTCCATCTATTAATATTGCCATAATTGAATTTAAATTTTTATCAAAATATAAACAAACTATTTCTTCCTCTCTTTCTTCTATTTCAAATTTATATAATTTTTCATTTTCTATATCTATTATTAAAATCCTCTGTTCATCTAAATCACCACTATAACTATAATATCCTTTTAAATCAAGAATATAATAATTATCATTTCCAGACAATAAGTAAGCTTCTTTATAATTATTAACATGACTTAAAATTAAATCATTCATTTTTTCCAGTTTAAATTTTTTATTTTTTATTTTATCAACATAATAATATTTAACTACTTCTACATCATTAATTTTTTCTCTTTCTTTGACAATCCCTCTATAAGCTATTCCCATATCGTCTAGAATCTCTCCCTCCACAAACTCATCTGTAGAGGTATATACTCCCAATTGTCCTTCTTCATTAATATAGCTTATTTCTTTTTTATCACTTGTAAAATCTTCATAATTTATTCCAATTACATTATTATCTTTATATATTATTGGATAAAAATCTCCATCTATACTAACTGGAATTTCTTCTATATTAAATTCTTCAATAATTTCTTCTGCTTTTACTGTTTTTGATGTATTCTCTTCTAATACTATTGTCTTGCTACATCCTACACTTGCAATACTTGTCATAATTAATACTGAAATTAAAAATTTTCTCATAAATAAAAACCCCCACATATTATTTAATTATATAATACATGAAAGTTTTTACATAGTATTGTTTAATTGTTACAAACTTCTTAACTTTTTTCTAGTGCTTTTTCTAATTCACTATAATACTTTAGTGTTTCATCATTACTTTTATCATTGAAAAAAATATAACTATTATCCTTTAACTTAATACCAATACAATTTTGATTTTCAAAATAAACATATAATTTACACTTTCCATAACCATTAATGCTGAAGTTCCCAAGATTATATAAATATTATTTTTTTAAAACTAATCCCTTACTTCTTATGCAAGTACATTCTCTTGCTTCTTCAGTATGCAAACATTGATATTTTATCTTTTTTGGTGCTTCTATTTCTACTGTCTTTTTATCTTTTAAGTCTTTTTTATCCATTTTGTATACTCCTTAAATATAAATATATTATAATTTTACTTTTACTTATATGTTTTATATTATATAATACTTTTTTATTTAAGTACATATAATAAAATTAGTAAATTATAGACAAGGAGAAGACAAATGATAAGTTTAATCGGATTAATACTTTCTTTATCACTTATTATGTATTTAGCATATAAGGGCTATTCTACTATAATTACTGCCCCTATTGTAGGACTAT
The DNA here is from genome assembly GCA_900543325.1 of uncultured Clostridium sp. Lineage (GTDB taxonomy): Bacteria > Bacillota > Clostridia > Clostridiales > Clostridiaceae > Clostridium. Next base: position 9,645 of record UQQU01000009.1, read on the forward strand.
TAACTTTATTAATTTCACTTGGTCTTAATAGTCACTTAATGGCTAATTATACAGAAGTTTATATGAGTGGATTTGCTAACTTTGTAAAAAACTATTTCCCTTTATTCTTAACTGGAGCTATTTTTGCAAAGTTAATAGATGAAGTGGGTTATGGTAAATCTATAGCATCATTTATTACAACAAAACTAGGAAAAGATAAAGCAATTCTTGCCATTGTTCTATCAGGAGCACTTTTAACATATGGAGGCGTCTCTTTATTTGTTGTTGCTTTTATATTATATCCATTGGCAAATATTTTGTTTAAAGAAGCAGATATACCTAAAAGACTTATACCAGGAACTATTGCTTTAGGTGCATTTACTTTTACAATGACAGCTATGCCAGGTTCACCTGAAATTCAAAATGTTATACCAATGAGCTATTTCGGTACAGATACATTTGCAGCACCATTAATAGGTATAACAGCAAGCATTATTATGTTTACTTTAGGTATGCTATGGCTTACAAGAAGAGCGAAAAAAGCAAGAGATAATGGTGAAGGATATGGAAATCATACTGATACAAATAAAATTGATTCTAATGAAAATTTACCTAATATAATTGTATCTATTATACCTATTTTAATAATATTTATTACTAACTTTACACTTTCAAAATTTTATTATCCTAATATAGATGGAAGTTATTTAAGTCAATATGATATTACATTAGATAAAGTTTCTGGAACATGGAGTGTAATAATCGCTATAGTAATTTCAATAATTTATATTATATTATTAAATTATAAGAAACTTAAAAATTTAAATAATACACTTAGCGATGGAGTTAAGAATTCTTTTCTTCCTTTATTAAATTCTAGTGCTATAGTTGGATATGGTAGTATAATTAAGGCATTGCCTATTTTCACCTCAATACAAACTAGTATTATGAATATTTCTTCTAATCCAATTATTTCAGAAGCTATTTCTGTAAATATAATTTGTGGTCTTACAGCCTCTGCATCTGGTGGATTAGGAATAACATTATCTGCCCTTGCTCCAACATTTGTTGAAATGAGTCAAAAATTATCTATTTCCCCGGAAATACTTCATAGAATTGCCTCTTTATCTTCAGGTGGATTAGACACACTACCACATAATGGAGCTGTTATAACTACTTTAGCTATTTGTGGATTAACTCATAAAGAAAGCTATAAAGATATATTTGTAACATCTGTTGTTATACCTATTTTTACTACAATAATTATAGTAGCAACGGTTTCTATAAAGTTTGCTTTCTAATAAAAATATTAAATTATAATAAAAAAATCTCTATTTATTAATAGATTTCAATAAATAGAGATTTATTTTTTATTATTTATCCTTTTACAGCTCCAGCTGCAATACCTTCTATAATATGCTTTTGACAAACTAAATAGAAGATTACTATTGGTATAATAGCAAGAACTAAAACAGCCATCATAGCCCCCATATCAACAGCACCATATCCACCACGTAAATATTGTACAGCCATAGGTAATGTTTTGTAATCTGAACCTAAAACTAAAGTAGGAAGTAAATAATCATTCCATATCCACATTACATTTAAAATAGCTATTGTAATAGATATTGGTTTTAATAATGGTAATACTATTAAGAAAAATGTTTGTATTGGATTACATCCATCTATCATAGCCGCTTCTTCAATATCTATAGGAATTGATTTAACAAATCCACTAAACATAAATACAGAAAGTCCAGATCCGAACCCAAGATATATTATTATAATTCCAAGAGGATTATCTAAATTTAACATATTGGCTATTTTGCTCATTGTAAACATAACCATTTGGAATGGTACTATCATAGAAAATACAAACAAGTAATATAAAGAGCTTGTAACTTTTGATTTTACCCTTGTGATATACCAAGCTGTCATTGATGTAAATAAAATAATTACAGCTGTTGAGCATATGGTTATAAATACAGACAATCCAAAGGCAGAAATAAATCCTGTCTTCTCTATACCATTTATATAGTTATCTAATCCTGAAAAAGTTGTTGAATTTGGTAAAGCAAAAGGTGTCCTACTTATATATAATTTACCTTTAAATGAATTGTATAATACTATAAATATCGGTGCTAAAAATAGTACTGATAAAACTATTAAAATAATATAAAGAAATATATTATTTTTCTTTTTAGGAGTATATCTTAATTCTGTATCCTTTTTAGTATTTAATTTTGCTTCCATTAATTTTCAACCTCCTTCTTTCTAGTAATACTTAATTGAAGTAACATTATTACTGCCACTATTAAGAAGAATATTACTGCTTTTGCCTGTCCTACTCCTTCTGAACCTACTTTATTATAGAATGTCTTATATATATCTAAAGCAAGCATGGCTGTCTTTCCACCTGGTGCCCCATCAGTTAATGCTAAGTTTTGGTCAAATAATTTAAACGCATTTGACATAGTTAAGAAAAGACATATAGTTATTGATGGCATAACTAGTGGAATTGTAATTTTTCTCAAAGTCATCCATTTAGATGCTCCATCAATTTTGGCACTTTCTATCAACTCTCCTGGTATATTTTGAATACCTGCAATATATATAATCATCATATATCCAATTTGTTGCCAGTTGAGTAAAATAACTAATCCCCAAAATCCATACTTAGGATCATATGTTAAATTAACCCCAAAATAATTAAGGATTCCATTTAAAATTATTAACCATATATAGCCTAAAACTATTCCTCCAATTAAATTAGGCATAAAAAATACAGTTCTAAATATGTTAGTACCTTTTAATTTTCTAGTTAAAAGATATGCTAATGCAAATGCAAATACATTAACAGTTATAACTGATACAATAACAAATTTAGTTGTAAAAATTAAAGCATTAATAAATTCTGGACTTGAAAATGCCTTCCTATAGTTATCTAATCCTACAAATGTTGCATTAGTTACAGTAGTAAATTTAGTAAAAGATAAATATATTCCCATTATAAATGGTACTAAAAATGCTATTGCAAAAGCTATTAATGTAGGTAATGCAAATAACCAAAAATATTTTTTCATACTCTTTTGCATATTCTCTTCCCCCCATACAAAATTATATTTATATTATGTTATTAACTATTTCATTTTTTCTTTATGTCTATAGCCTAATATATTTAATATTAAAGGCAGCACATATTCATATGCCGCCTTTATTTAAATATTATTCGGCCTTTTCAGCCTTCCAAGAATCCTTTACAGTTTGTACAACATAATCCCAATCTTGAGTACCTTGAACATATTCAAGTAAAGCACCAGCAAAAGTATCTTTAAAGTTTTGGCTTGGGAATGCTTGGAATGTCCATTTAACTGTTTGTAAATTTTCCTTTTCCATCCAGTTTATAACTTCTTTTGATAATGGATCTGCAGGCTTTTCATCATCATTAAATGTATCAAATGGAGCAATAAATCCTAAATCTCCACTAACATAACCTTTTCCTGTATCACTTGTAAATAACCAGTTTATAAAATCAATAGAAGCTTGTTGCTTTTCTTCAGAAACTTGACTATTAATAGCTAAATAGTTCTCTGTACCAATGCAAAGTCCTTGATTTTCTTCACCAGCTATACCTGTATATATTGGTAGGAATTTAATATTTTCCTCTTTAACAGTGTTACCATCTATACCGTTAATTTGTGACCAAGCCCAGTTACCATTTTGAACCATAGCACAATCACCTAAAGCAAATTCTGCCATTGAATCATCAACACTCTTATTTCCTAAAACACCTTTTTCTGAAACAGAATTATCAGTATATAAGTCATATATATTTTTGAAGTTTTTATTATATTTGAATTCAATTTCATTTGCATCTAAACCTGCTTGAAGAACGTCTCCACTTTCCCCTGCGTTATCTTTAAATTCATAATATAATGGTAAGTTTGCTAAATGTGTTTCCCATCTCCATGCATTACCTGCAGCCATTGATGTTGATGCAAATACACCTTCAATTCCAAGCTTATCTTTATTATCTTGCATATCCTCAACTACAGCCTTTAATTTATCAAAATTATTAATATCTTCTATAGAATTAACATCTGTTGATTTACCTTCTAATGCAAAATATTTTTGCATTATCTCATCATTATATATAATTCCATATCCTTCAACAGCATATGGGATACCATATACACCGTCTCCACTTGTAACAGCTAAGCTCTTGTCAAGTAAATGTCCATAAAGTTCTGTATCTTTTAAGTCTAAACAATAATCTTTCCAAGATTGATATCCAACTGGACCATTAATTTGGAATATTGTTGGAGCATCTTTCTTTGCTATTTCTGATTTTAATGTTTGCTCATAAGTACCACTTGCAGCTGTTTCAACTTTCACTTTTACACCAGTTTCAGATTCATAATCTTCAGCAATCTTCTTATATACATCTGCAATTTCTGGTTTGAAGTTTAAAAAGTAAATTTCTTCTGTAGCAGATTTTCCTGTACCTTCTTCTGTGGAATTACTTGTAGTCTCCTTGCTTCCACATCCTACAAATGCACTTGCAACTAGAGTTGTTGTAAGGGCAATAGCTAATAGTTTTTTAATCTTCATAAAATTCCCTCTCCCTTAAATGAATTACTTCTATATAAATTTTTATAGTAAAACTATAATTTATTATATAAACATTTTTAAACATATTGAAACCGTTTCCTGTTAAATACAAAAAACTATACCCTTCTTCATTTACATTTTTTTACTCTACAATATTATTTTATATTATTTGTTTATCCTCTTCAATATTTTTCCATTTTTTATTGTAATTTTATAAGTTTATTACTTTAAATTAAATCTATTTTTCTAATTAATAACTTTTCTTTCTTTATTTTAATATTTTAGTATTAAACCTTTTCATTTTGACTATTTCGAAATTTATAGTTATAACAAAAAAATCCTCAAAATTTATTTTTGAGGATTTTTTTGTTATTCTATACTTATTGCTCTTTTAATATCTATATTTTCTTCAAATATTTTTGCTAACTCATCATATTGTTCCAATTTATATTTTTTATAATCAATAATATTATTCTGTAAATTATTCAGACCTTTCTCTTCTCTTATATTATTAATTAAAGTTAAAAGAAAATCTCCTTCATCAAAAACACCGTGCAAGTAAGTTCCAAAAACATTTGTTTTATTATTATATACCCCTAATATTTCCTCGTTTTCACCTTTTATAAATATGTTTTCTTTACTTCTTACTTTTGTTAAACCATTATGAATTTCATAACCACTTACATCTAATCCAATACATTTTTTTAGTATATCACAACTTCCAACAATTGTTCCTTTAATTTGTTTTGTTCTTTTTTCTTTATTAAAAATTGTATCTATATCTAAAAATCCAAAACCATTCTCACAAGTAACTTCTCCTTCAATTCCTTGTGGATCATCTATTTTATTACCAAGCATCTGATATCCACCACAAATACCAAAAATAATTTTTTCCTTATTATGTAATTCCTTAATTTTATTAAATATACCATTTTCCTTAATATGCCTTAAATCACTTATAGTATTTTTAGTTCCTGGTATAATTAATAAATCTGGTTCATTTATATCTTCTGCTCTATCTATATATCTTACAGTAATATCTTTTATTCTTTCTAAATTATTAAAATCAGTAAAGTTTGACATATGTGGCAATCTTATAACTGCTATATCTAATCCAGTAACACCTTTATTTTTTATTCTTTCTGTAACACTATCTTCATCTTCTATATCTAATTTATAATAAGGTAATACTCCAAGTACAGGTACTTTTACTATTTCTTCTAGTTGCTTCATTGCATCTTTGAAATAATCAACATTACCTCTAAATTTATTTATTATTACACCTTTTACACGTTTTCTTTCATCATCCTCTAGAAGCATTAATGTGCCTAAAACAGAGGCAAAAACTCCACCCCTATCTATATCTGCAACTAATATTACATCTGCATCTGCTGCTTTTGCCATTGACATATTTGCTATATCAGTTTCTCTTAAATTAATTTCAGCACAGCTACCTGATCCTTCTAATATCATAACTTCATAATCTTTTGAAAAATTATCAAAAGTTTCTTTAACAATTTTTTTAAGTTCTTTATTTAACTCTTTATACTTATAAGCATCCATAGTGCAATGAATTTTTCCATTAACAATAACTTGTGTTTTATTATTTCCACTAGGTTTTAATAATACAGGGTTCATATATGCCATAGGCTTTAAACCACAAGCTTCAGCTTGTACAACCTGTGCTCTTCCCATTTCTAAGCCATCTTCAGTTACATAAGAATTTAATGATATATTTAATGCTTTAAATGGAGCTACCTTAAAACCTTTATTTTTATAATATCTACATAATGCTGTTGCTACTGTACTTTTGCCTACACCTGAAGCTGTCCCTAAAACCATTATCTTATTCATTTTCACTGTCCTTTACATCTAAGAAACCATAGGTTTCATTTTTAATAACATTTAAGCGTTGAAATTTAATTGGATATTTAAATATTGGGCCATCATATACAAAGGTATGATATTCTCCATTTTCTCCACAGGCATCTGAACCTGTTTCTTTTATATCATCAACTACTTCTCTTGTTAAAACTTTTCCTAAGAAATCTTCTCCCATACATTCAAGCTTTACATTTTTTATTACTGTTTTAAAACCACTATCTATAAATTCATAAACTAACTCTTCTCTATTTTCTTGCCATAAAGGAAAATTTGCTTCTACTCCTGCTTCATTACACCTTGCAGTACACCACTCTCTATGTGGTTCTAAATCTATATCTCCAAATACACATAAATCAATTCCTAATCTATCTTTGGCTTTAATTAATGCTTCAGTAAATTTCTCTTCATAATTATTCCCCTTAGTTTCTACTAATATCAAAGGAATATTTAATGATTTAGATACTTCCTTTATTAAACTTTCAGGAATTCCATGGAACCAAGATCTATTTTCTTCTTTATTTACTGTTACAAGTAAAGCTGCTGGGGTATTCCCCTTCTTTATCATTCTATATAATGCTAAAGTACTATCTTTTCCACAGCTATATGACATTATAAACTTCTTCATAGAATACCACCTCTTATTAATTAAATAACTACTTCCACTTCTCTAAAGCATCAATCATGAATCCTTTTACATCTACTCCATAAACTTCTTTCAACTTTTCTCCACTTAATACTTCTTTAGGAGTTCCTGAACTAATAATTTTACCATCAGTCATCATTACTACTTTCTCACCAAAAGTTTGAACTAAGTTTAAGTCATGTAATACAGCAACAACAATTTTATTATTTTCTTTGGTCCATTTATTTAGATAATCTAATATTTCTATTTGACATTTTAAATCTAAGTGATTTGTAGGCTCATCTAAAAGAATTACATCTGGGTCCTGTGCAAAGGCTCTAGCTAAATACACTCTTTGTAATTGTCCTCCTGATAATTCACTTATTAATTTATCTTTAATATCTATTAACCCTACATTAGCTATACTTTTAAGAATTATTTCATCATCTTCTTTATTTATCCTTGAAAATACTCCTTTTAAATGTGCATATCTTCCTAAAGCTACTGTTTCATAAACTGTATATGGGAAATATATATTGCTAGCTTGAGTCATTAATGCAACATTCTTTGCTAAATCTTTTCTATTTAATTTACTAATTTCCTTTGAATCAAGCTTCACACTTCCCTTATACTCTAATAAATTAGCAATTGATTTTAAAAGAGTACTTTTACCACAGCCATTAGGTCCAACTATACAAAGATTATTTCCACGTTCAACACTAAAGCTTACACCTTTAACAACTTCTTTATTGTCATATCCACATCTAACTTCCTTTATTTCTAGCATTAAAACATCTCCTACTTTGACTTTTTAAAATATATATAAGCAAAAAATGGTCCACCAATTAATGCTGTTATTGCTCCAACTGGTAATTCTGATGGTGCTACTATTGTTCTTGATATTAAATCAGTAATTATCATCATACAACCACCTAATACTACTGACATTGGTATAACGTAAGCATGCTTCGATCCAAATAATTTTCTAACAACATGTGGAGCAATTAAATCTATAAATCCTATAGTTCCACTAAGAGCAACAGCACTTCCTGTAAGCACTGCTACAAATAAAAATAATCTTCTTTTAACTTTATTTGTATCTACTCCAATAGCTTTTGCTTCATCTTCACCAAAAGTTAATACATCCATTTCTTTAAAATAAAAAGATACACCTAGAATACCTATAATAAAAAATGGTAATCCTGCTTTTACATAACTCCATCCTCTCATAGAAAATGATCCCATTGACCACATTGTTATACTTTGCATTTTATCTGAGGCCAAGGCTGAAATAGTAGTTAATGTAGCACTAAAAAATAGTGATAATACCATACCTGCTAATATTATTGTTGTATTAGAGAATCCCTTATCAACCTTTTCTGAAAATTTCAATACTATTATCATAGTAATTAGACTACAAACAAATCCAACTATTGGCAGAGTTAATCTTCCTAAGAAAGGGATTGATACTCCTGTTACGATAATAATTCCTACACCTAATGATGCACCAGATGATAATCCTAATGTATATGGTGATGCTAATTGATTTTTCAAAACTGATTGTACTATAGCACCACTAGCTGCAAGAGATCCCCCAACCATAAATGCAAGTAAAACTCTAGGTAATCTTAAATTCCATATAATCGTTACTTGCTTTGGATCAATTCCATCTAGTAATGGGACACTAAAAAACTTATTAGCTAAAATAGAAAAAGTATCAAATATGCTAATATTGGAACTCCCACTGGAAGTTCCAATATATATAGCTAATAATACCAATGGAATTGATAATATTAATAATATTTTATTTTTAGAAGTCTTTATATTCATCTGGATAAACAGCCTTAGCCATTTCCTTTAATGCCTTTATTATATTTTGAGATCCTCTTGAAGAAGAGTTTTTATCAATTTGATATACATCACCATTTTTTACAGCAGTTACTGTGTCCCAACCTTCTCTGCTTACTATATCTTCAACAGCAGTTAAACCAGCTTCATTTGTTCCTGGAGAATTTGCTAAAATAACATCTGGATTAGCATCTATAACAGCTTCTGGTGTTACTGTTATCCATGAGCTTTCATCTCCAAAGATATTAGTTGCTCCAATAGTTTCTATCATCTCATTTAAGAATGTTTCATTTCCAAATGTATAAAGTCCTGAACCTGCTCCAATTTCAAAATAAACACTTTTCTTATCTGTTATAGTATCACCTATAGCTTTTATAGACTCTACGTCTTCTTTCATTGAGTTTATTAACTCTTCTCCTTCTTTTTCTGTTCCAGTTAAATTTGCAATAAATTCAATATCTCCATATATTCCATCAATACTATAACTACTTGGAATATATGCAACTGGAATTCCAGCTTCTTTTATTAAAGCAAATGGATCTTCATCCCCCGCTTTATTATGTCCTGATGCAATAACTATATCTGGATTTAAAGCTATAATAGCTTCTGCATCTGGATTTCTAAAATCTATTTTAGGTATATCTTCACTTACACCTTCAACATCAGCTGAATATTTATCTACTGCTACTAATTTATCAGCTAAACCTAAAGCTACTAATACCTCAGTATTAGATGGTGCAGTAGATATTATAGTATTTACTTCCTTAGGAACATTAAACTCATTTCCTTCCCTATCTTTCATTGTTGTAGGCTTGCTTGAACATCCTACAAATATCATCATAGCCATTACAAAAGTAGCTACTAATGATAAAACCTTTTTCATGTTTTGCATTATAGTTCCTCCTAAATTTCCATCTTAGAGGGGTATTAATTTAGTTAGTAGTATAAAATTAAATTTTATATATTTCTCTTTTATACTAATTATTTAATAAATTATATCTCTAACTAAAAAGAGCGCTTCATTTATGAGAGCGCTCTAAAATACATAATAATTTTTGATAATTTCCTAATTAATATCTCTTTTAAAATAGATGTTCAGAAAATAAGCTTAACATTTTAGCTTGTTAAGATAAATTCCAAATATTTAAAATTCATATAAGTAAAGTATATTAACCCCATTATCTATTATTCGTATCTATTATCTCACCCTCAGAAGATAATATTTTCATCATAGTAGGCAGGTCTCCCGGCTTAACTTCATCCTACTTTTCATACCTTCCCGCAATCATTATGCAGTGGCAAATTAAATGAATTTCGTCAGTTTTACGGTTACTGGGGTAGCTTAGGATTTTAACCTAATTCCCTATTAAGATTATAAACACCTATTATAGTTTAAATTCATACCCATTATATAATTATGTACTTTATTTGTCAAACAGGACATTTTTTAGTTCACTAATTAATTTATTATTTTCTTCCCTAGTTCTTACCGCTACTCTATAGAAACTACTATTTAGTCCAATATAATTATCACAACTTCTAATTAATATTTTTCGTTTTATAAGCTCACTTTTTAAATCTAAATCTATTAATAATTTAAACATAATAAAATTTACACTTGGTTCAAAAACTTTTAAACTATTAATTTCTTTTAAAGCACTATATAAATATTCTTTCTCATTTTTTACATATGATATACTTTTTTCAATATAATCTTTTTCTTTTAACCCTTGAATAATTCCCTCAGAGGCTATTATATTAACACTCCAAGGCACTATAACTTTATTAATCTCATTTATTATTTCATTATTTGAACACAATCCATAACCTATTCTTGCTCCAGGAATGGCAAAAAATTTAGTCAATGATTTTACAATTATAAGATTTTTATAATCCATTAATAAGTCATTGCTTAAATAAAGTTCATTTGGTTTAATAAAATCTAAAAATGATTCATCTATCACTACTGTTGTATTGGTAATTAATGATTTATTTAGTACTTTTCTTATAAATTCTTTTGTAGTTAGACAACCAGTTGGGTTGTTAGGATTGCAAATAAAGATTACATCTATATCATCTTTTATTCTATTAATAAATTCATTGTCTAAATTAAAATCATTAGATTCTTTTAGTTTGTAATATTCTATTTCACCATTAACACTTATAATTGCTTCTTCATACTCTGAGAAAGTTGGTGCTGGCAATAATGCCTTTTGTGGCTTTAAAGCTCGTACAATATTAAATATTACTTCTGCCGCACCATTCCCCAATGTAATATTACTTATATCTATTTTTTCAAATTCTCCAATAGAATTTTTTAAATCAAAATAAGTTATATCTGGATATTTAATTACTTTATCAATTGCATTTATCATAGCAGCTTTAACATTTTCATTTAATCCTACTGGATTTATATTAGCTGAAAAGTCTATTATTTCTCTGGAATCAAAATTATATTTTCTTGCAATTTCCTCGGTATTTCCTCCATGAACAGCCAAAGTATCTCCTCCTTAAAATATAATATTACTTATAATTCTATTAATAAATAACGCCATAGCACATCCTAAAATAGCACTACAATATAATATATTATTTGTTTTATTTACTTTATCAACATCTATTTTTTCTATATCATCACCTATAGTTGGCTTTTCTACAAGCTTTCCAAAATAATAGTTTGCACCACCTAATTGAACATTTAATGCCCCTGCTACAGCTGCTTCCGGATGAGCACTATTAGGGCTACTATGATTATTTTTATCTCTTTTATAAATTTTAAAACTATTTTTATAATCTAACCCTAAAACAAAGGACACTATAACTATAAAGTATCCACTTAATCTTGCTGGAATGTAATTAAATACATCATCTAACTTTGCTGGAAAATATCCAAAATCAATATATTTATCATTTTTATATCCAAACATTGAATCCATTGTATTTATAGCTTTATATAAGAAAGCTAATGGAGCTCCCCCAATTCCCACATAAAAAAGTGGAGCAATAACTCCATCAGACATATTTTCAGCTACTGTTTCTACAACAGCCTTTAATATAGCCTCTTTGTCTAAGTGTTTAGTATCTCTTCCAACTATATATGATAATTGCTTTCTTGCACCTTCAATATCATCTTTTATTACATATTTAACAACCTTTAAGCCCTCAACTTTAAGAGCCTTTGTTGATATACAAAAATAAATCATTATAGCTGATAATATTACTCCAAAAACATTATTAATTGCATATGCACCTTTTAATAAAAAATAATTAAATAAAAATACAATTAGCACTACTGCTATCCAAGTTAATAATCCTGCTATTTTTAATGATTTTTTTAATACTTTTCTAAAAAACTTTTCCATTACTTTACATAATGATCCTATTATTCTAATGGGATGAATTGGATTTTGTGGATCTCCAATTATTAAATCTAATAAAAAACCTAATATTGTTTCTATCATCGTTCTAACCTTTCTCTAATTAAATATTATCTATCTTTATAATTTCAAATCCTTTATCATTTTTCTCTAATGTTAAAGTATATCCTCTTCCACATGTTGGCTGATGTTCATAAAAACTCTTACTATTATCATAAAAAATTTCTAATAGCGTACCTATTGTTCCTCCATGACAAACTAAAACTGCTGTACTTATACTTTCTTTATAACACTTTTCTACAAGGTTATTAAATGCTTCTTTTATTCTTTCCCTATATTGAGTTTTACTTTCTCCATTAGGGCATGATACTTGTCCATCTTTATCAGTAATCCAATTAATATATTCTTTATTTTCTTTTAACATTCCATAGCTTTTCATTTCAAAATCACCAAAGTCATATTCCCAAAATTCATTAATTTCTCTATATGACTTTTTAGGATATAAAATTTCTAATGTCTCATTTGCTCTTTTTGCTCCACTAGAAAAAAATTTATTACATTCTGGATACTTTATTGAACTTTTAATATCATTTAACTCATTTATTCCATTTTCACTTAAATGTATATCACTCTTTCCACAATAAAGATGCTTTTCATTTGCTTCTGTTTTACCATGCCTTATTAAAGATAACATTAATTTATTCATAATTTTATTTTCTCCTTATAATTATCTCTTACGAGAATATCACTTTTAAGTTTTTTCTACAACTAACTTTTAAAAAAAGAAAAACCAACAAGTAATATTGTTGATTAAACTAAGCTCTATAAATTCTTATCTAATCTTTAATTATTGTTGGTATACCACAAAATATTCTATATACACAGGAAGACTCTTTTGATAAGTATTGAAGGCATCTTCCTGTTTCTTCCCTCCACATTCTATCTTCTTTTTTTAAAGGAACTATTCCACTTGAAATCTCATCAGAAATTATTATCTTATCTTTAAAAAAGTTTATATTTTCTTTTATATACTGAAGTGAATTTATATCTTTTAATATATTCTCATATGTAAACCTATGAAATCCACAAATAACTTTTTTAGAAAAATCAATTTCATTTACACCACAGTAAAATATATCATCTTCATTAATGCTGAACTTCTCTTTAACAAAATCTAGTTTTCCATTATATGCTCCACCAAAAACTAAAACCATAATTTTCTCCTTAAAATTATCTTATTACATCTATACTTATATAACTTTAATAATTATATAAAACTTAAAATTAAAACTCCAATAGTTTCTGCAATAACAAGTCCATATCCCGCACTATCTCCTGACATTCCATCAAACTCTTTAGCTGCACTATTAACTAAAAAAGTACTTACTAAAATCATTGCTAAACTCATTATTACTCCATATATTTTAAAAATAAATATTGAAATTATACTTGATATTATCAAAGATGATAATAATATAAATCTATCTACTTTCCCTGTTCCTTGTTTAAAAAATGCTCCTAATGAGCTTCCCTTCATAGAGTCCTTTGATAATAATAAATATCCCATTAAGCTTCTTGAAATAATAGGTATTAAAATCAATCCAACAGCACTAGTATTAATATTATTAATAGCGTTATCTTTGATACTATTGCTTATTACAGTATAAACCCCAGAAAAATTTACCACAAATAACATTACTACAGATATAACTGCAAAAGCTCCAGTATGAGGATCCTTTAATATTCTTAGCTTTTCTTGTTTATCTCTTCTAGATAATAGGGCATCACAAACATCCATATATCCATCTAAATGAAGCATTCCAGTTAATATAAATGGTGTTATTAATGTAATTGCAGTTATTACCATTATACTTGCTCCTAATAAATTAAGTAATCTAAAAACTCCATACCAAATAAGACCTACAATTAACCCTATTGCAGGATAAAACTTCATTATATTTTTTCCACCCTCATCATCCCACTCATATCTAGGTAATGGAATAACAGTAAACATACTTATTGCCATTAAAAATCCTTTAAAATATTTTTTCATTCTTCCTCCTTACAATATATGGGTCCTCCTCCGGGGTCAATCCAAAATTTGGATTTACCCCGGAGGTGCTCCCATTATATGGTTTTATCTTTATGATAAATTATATTTCCATAAGAGTATTCAACTACAGCATCCGCTAGTGCTGCTAACTTTCTATTTATAATTCCTATTTCTTTTCTAAAACTTTCAGTGTAGCAATCATATTGAATACTATCACTAAATAAATAGTCTGATACTATAACTACATTGCCTGCTACATTAACAATTTCTAATATTCCTGATAATATATCCTCACTAACTTCTTTAAAAAACTCATTTCCTTGAAACATATAATTTGTAACAAGAGATGTCACACTATCTATTAAAACAGTATCGTTTTTTTGTATGGATTTAGAAACCTTACTCATATTTTTTGTTTCTTCTATCGTATTAAATCCATACCCCTCTCTTTCTTTTAAATGATTTTCTATTCTTTTTAAATCTTCTAAATCATATGGATTCATGGTTGCTACATAATATAGTTTTCCACTTTTCTTTTTTAAGTCATCCTCTAACTCACCATCTAAATCTTCTTTTAAATATGTTTCAAAAGATTCATTTAATGATTTAGCTAAATTCTGTGCAAACATTGATTTTCCACTTTTAGCTCCACCTACTACTAAAGCAATCATATTAACTCCTAAACTATATAATTTTCTTCTCCTCTAACTTCATCTAAATAGTCATCATTTATCTCCGCTTCATCAAAAGTAGCCATATTATTCATCATGGCTAAACTAAATCCAACTATAGAAAATGCTATTGGACATCCACTACCTTCCCCTAATCTCATATCTAAATTAATCATAGGATCTAAATTTAATTCTTTCATTGCAATATTATAACCAATCTCTTTAGAGCAATGTGATGGTATTAAATATTCCCTTACTAATGGATTTATTCTTACTGCTGCTAATGCTGCAACTGATGAAATAAATCCATCTATAACTACAGGTAGTTTATAATAAGCTGCTCCTAAAAATACTCCTATCATTCCTGCTATATCAAATCCACCAACCTTAGCAACTACATCAACAGGATCATTCTCATTTGGCTCATTAACTCTAATTGCTTCCGCTACTACCCATTTTTTCTTTTCAAATGCCTCTTTAGTTATTCCTGCACCTTTTCCAACAGCCTCTTCAACAGAACAACCAGTTAAACTTACAAGAACTGAACTACTTGTTGTTGTATTTCCAATACCCATTTCACCAACACCTAATATACTATAACCATCCTCACAAGCTTTCTTTGCCATTTCTATTCCTATACTTATTGCTTTTACACATTCATTATAGCTCATAGCTTGTCCTTTAATTATATTATAAGTGCCCTTTCTTATTTTCCTATCTATGGCTCCAGGTATTTTCATATCAGTATTTACTCCAATATCTACTACCTTTAAATCACAATTATTTTCTTTAGCAAGTACAGCTACTCCTGTTAATCCCCTTGAAAAATTAATTGTTTGTGCTAATGTTACACTTTGAGGTGCTGAAGCAACCCCTTCCTCTACTACACCATTGTCTGATGACATTATAATAATACACTTTTTATTTATAGAGTTTTTTATCTTACCTGTAATTCCGGCGAACTTTATTGCTATATCTTCTAATTTCCCCAAACTACCTAAAGGCTTTGCTAATGAATCAACTCTTATTTTAGCCTCCTCCATAACTTCTTTATTTAAACCAGTTATATTATCAATAATATATTTTAATTTTACTTTTTCATTTTCCATTATTTCACCCCAATTATTTATTTGAAATACCTTCTTTTTTTGTTATAATACTTTATTATTTGTTTAAATGTCAACAATGACATATTGAACAACTTTTTCATTTAGGAGAACAATATGAGTACTACTTTAATAAAATTTTTAAAAACTGAACTTAAATGGAATATAGTAAACTTGTCTTCTATAGAAAGAATAGGTGGTCTTAGTAGTGAAAACTATAAAGTTTCTTATAAGAACAATAATTATTTTGTTAAAATCTGCACACATAATTATTTACATACTGATAGAAAAAATGAGTTATCAATAATAACTAAAGCTGAGGAAATCAATATAACTCCTCATTTATACTACTTTTCTACTGAAACTGGAAATATGGTTAGCAATTGGATTCATGGGGCTATGCCATCCTTAACGGATTTTTCTTCAACTAAATTTCTATATAGACTTTCTTCATCCTTAAAAAGCCTTCATAATTTGAAATGCGAGAAATACTTTAATCCATTTGATCATATAAGAAAAAGAGTAAATATATGTAAAAAATCAAATCTTTATTTACCAAACTCTATAGATATGCTTCTAAATCATTTAACTAGATTAGAAATTAAACTTAATAAAAACCCTTTGATTGGACTCTGCCATAATGACTTAAATGCTTCAAATATTCTTTTAAGCAATAATAATTTATATTTTGTAGATTTTGAGTACTCTTCTATGGGAGATATATTTTTTGACTTAGCAACTATATCTTGGTTTTTTACTGAAGATTCTAGAAAATCGCTAATAGAATCTTATTTTGGAGAATTTAATGATGAATATTATAAAAGGCTCTTAGATTACTTATTTGTAGTTAAATTTTATAATGCTACTTGGTCATTATTAAAATCCCAAGACTCTAATTCTAGTTATGATTATTTAGCTGGTGCTAAAATGATATTTAAAGAATTACTTAACTATAACTCTATAAGAAAATTTTAACTAAAAAAATCCCCTTGAGCATTAAAAACCCAAGGGGCAAAATCAGTTTGCAGTACCACCCTTTTTAACAAAATAAGTATATCAGCCTTATATTCCATAGTGAATTACATACTTGTTTTCTTTTATTGCAATATTAATTTTATTTATTAACTTATCAAGCTCATTGGATTTAAATTGCTTATTAGCTCTTACAATAATTTTTTTAAATTCTTTTAATGAACTTGGCGGTATTATTGTGGTACCACAATAATCTAACCCTAACCCAGGATGTTTTTTTACATGAAAGTATGTTTTTAAATGTCCCAATTCCTCTAAATACTTTATTATTACCTCATCTATTAATTCATCACTAACAGAAATACAATTATACTTTTCAGGTTCATAATCACTATACCACTTATCATCTTCAAATTTTTCAATAATTCCAAAATCGTGTTTTGCCAAGTTTCTCCTCCTTCATAATTCAACTTATGAATTTATATTTTATTTTTTATACTTTTAAAGTTATACTTAATTGATTTACTGAAAATAAATTATATAAAGCATCCAATCCCAATCCTATTGTCATCCATAAAATATACCTTTGAAAATAATCTAAAAAAATATATAACTTACTTTTAGTTACCATATATTCATCTATAATACTTTTACAAAACTCCTTATAATTATCACCAACAATAAAAGACTTATCTCTATTTTCATACTGAGCTTCAAGAAGCATATCCATTATTTGATGTAAGATCTCTTCCTTTTCATACATAGTTAAATCAGTAGCCTTTATATATGTAGTTATATATTTATATAAAAAAAGATTATTTTCGTTTAATTTTTTCTGTTCCTTTATTCTCATATTCATAAATTTCAATACCCTTATCATAAATTAACCCTCCAAAACATTTTTTACATTTCTTTTTACTATATTCCATGTATTTATGAATTCATTTAATTCACATTTTCCTTCTTCAGTTAAATAATAATATTTTCTCATTGGACCAAGTGGTGATTTTTTCATTATTGAATATAATAATTTTTTCTTTTCTAACCTTATAAGAATGGGATAAACACTTCCTTCACTTATATCTTCAAAACCATAATTTATAAGCTTTTCACAAACTTCATATCCATAAGTCTCACCATTAGATATTATCTTTAATATACATCCTTCCAACAATCCCTTTAGCATTTGTGTTGAATTTGCCACTTTTTCACCTACTTTGTATTGCATAATAGTAATAACTAAATATTACCACACTATTTTGTATTGTCAAGTAGTAACAAAAAAAGAATAACATTTCTGTTATCCTTTTTTGATTTTATTTGTTTTTACACTTGCAATTATTCTCCATACAATCTTGTAATAAATCACTAATAGCATTTGTTAATTGGCAATTTGAATTCATTAAATAATTATTTGTCATTTGATTATTCCAAGCATATAAAAATATTATTAGTAATATCAGCCTCACAAATTGGCTACCATAACACTGCAATAAATTTAATAATTGACATGCAAAAAACTCATTTACTGCATTAGTATTATTCTCATCATTGGTATCATCACAATAACTTGAACAAAGCTCCCTTAAATCATCTTCATCTAAGTTATTTATAATCTCACTTAAAGTATTTGTTGTTTCTGATGTACTCAATTTTCTTTTCCCCTCATAACTTATCTAACACTTCATAATACGCCAAAATTACAAGCATTGCTACAAATTTATACTATTTTCTCTGCTTTAAATAAAAAGTAATCTTATTATCGTTAAATATATTTACTAAATTCTCATAGCCATCTTCTATAAAAAATAAAAAGATGATATAAAACAATCTAAAATCATTTTATATCATCTTTAATTAACCAATTTTAAGCTTTAATATTTCCATGCTTTAATAAACTTCTTATTCTTCTGAAATAAGTAATCCCTAATGGAATTGACGCTGCAAACCAAGCTACTGGGTCAGCTAAACATATTCCTATAAAACCTAAGTACTTTGGTAAAGCAAATGCAACTAGGGCTCTTGCTATAAGTTCATATGCTCCAGCCATCATTGGAACAAATGAATCACCTATTCCTTGAAGTGTATTTCTATATATAAATATTAATCCTAAAGGTATAAAGAATATAGCTGATATATCAAGTACTTGTTGCGCATATTTTAATACTTCAGCATCTGGATTACTTATAAACATCATAACAAAGTATTTCCCAAGGAACATTAAAACTGCTCCTGCAATAATACTTGTAATAATTGAAATTTTAGTACATTCCTTAACGCCTTCTTTTATACGTCCATACTCTTTAGCACCAAGATTTTGTCCACAATATGTAGCCATAGTAACACCAAAAGTAATTGCTGGTTGCATAACAAGCTGTAATGCCTTTGATGCCGCTGTATATGAAGCAATAACCGTAGAACCAAATACATTTAAGGCACCTTGAACAGTCATTATTCCTATAGATGTTATAGAGAATTGAAGAGCCATTGGAATTCCTATCTTCAAATGCTTATGATAATATCTTCTTTTAACATTAAAATCTTCTTTTTTAAGTCTTAAAATAGTAAACCTCTTATAAGTATAAATTAAACAAAGTATTGCAGATACACCTTGAGAAATAATTGTTGCATATGCAGCACCTGCAACTCCCATCTTAAAGTTAATTATAAATACTAAATCTAAAATAATATTTAAAACTGAAGACACTATTAAGAAGTATAAAGGTGTTTTGCTATCACCTAATGCTCTTAATATACTTGCAATAAAGTTATATGCAACTGTTGCTATAATTCCTCCATAAATTATTTTTACATATATATAAGCATCACCCATAATATTTTCAGGAGTATTCATTAATTTTAATAAAGGTTTTGCTCCTAATAAACTTACTATTGTAGCTACAATTACTGAAATAACTGTTAAAGTTATTGCACTAGCAGTAGCTTTACGAAGGCCTTTTTCATCTTTTGCTCCAAATTTTTGTGATACTAAAACTGCAAATCCACTAGTTAACCCTGTAGCAAATCCATTAACTAAAAATACCATAGATCCTGTTGAACCAACTGCTGCTAAAGCATCAACCCCTACAAATCTCCCAACTATTATAGTATCTACCATACTATAAAATTGTTGAAATACATTTCCTATTAATAAAGGTATCGAGAATAGTAATATTAACTTAACAGGATTACCTTTAGTCATATCATTTGTCATATCATTTTTCATCTCATCATCTCCCCTAACGTTTTATTTCACAATTAAATAGAATATCATCTTTAACATACTTTTGCAAAACAAATTTTAAGAGGTAAGGCTATTTTTTTATTACCTCTTAACCTGACTTTTATATATTAATTATTTTTAAGTTTTTTATTACTTCACCTATAATTTTAATGCCTTGTTCTATCTCTTCAATAGATAATCTAGAAAGTCCCAACCTTAAACATTCTTTACAACTATCATCTACTGAAAATATATCTCCTGGCGTAAATATAACACCTTCTTTATAACACTCCTCTAAAAGTTGTCTTGAATCTACACCCTCTATTCTAATATAAATGTGCAGTCCACCTTCTCCCCATATAAATGTTGGATTAATATATTTATTAATACATTTTATAGCAAACTCATATTTCTCCTTATAAACTTTTCTAACCTTTTTTATTTGCTTTTCAAAAGCTCCAGAACGTAAATACTCATAAAGTATTCCTTGATCTAAAAATGATGTATGAATATTTTTACACCTCTTCACACTTTCTAATATGTCTATAACATTTTTATCTGCAAGAATCCATCCTACTCGTATACCTGGAAATAGTATCTTAGAGAAACTTCCTATATAAACAACTCCACTCCCTCCATTATCAAGAGCTGCTATTGGAGATACATGGGTACTATTATATAAAAGTTCTTCATTAAAGCCATCCTCAATTATAGGAACATTATACTTTTTAAATAAATTATAAACAGAATATCTTCTTTCACCCTTCATTACAATTCCAGTTGGATTATGATATGAAGGAATTAAATACCCAAACTTTATATTATTACTTTTTAACTTTTCTTCTAATTCATTAGTATCTATTCCCTCTTCTGTCATAGAAACTCCTACAACTTCTAATCCGTGAACCTTCATAATCTTAATGGCTGTATTATGAGTTGGATTTTCACAAATAATTTTATCTCCTTTATTTGTATATGAAGTAAGAAGCATCTCCAATCCTTCTGTAAATCCATTAGTAATTATGATATCTTTACCTTCAGTATCTACACCCTTTGTATTCATATATTTTAAAAGATATTCAATAAGCGGTTTATACCCCTTTGCATATCCATAATTTAAAATCTTATGTCCTTCTATTGAAATTCTATTTAAAAATGCTTTTTTAAACTCTTCCATATCAAATAATTCACCATCTGGTGATATGCTTTTAAAAGATATTAAATTCTTTTCCCATGGGATTTCACTTTTTACAATATCTAATTTTTCTGCAAGTTTTCCATAATCATTGGCTTTTTCACTCCAAGAAATCTTCCATCCATCTTCATTTATTGATTTAACCTCCGCAACAAAGGTTCCTCTTCCCTTTACAGTATATAAAACACCTTTCTCTTCAAGATTTTCATATGCAGTTATTACAGAATTTCTACTTACACCAAGTAATTTAGAAAGCTCCCTTGTAGCAGGGAGCTTGCCATTTGATACAAGAAGATTACTGTCAATCATACTCTTTATATAATTTTCTATTTGTAAATATAACGGTTCTTCATCATTAAAGTCTATTTTAGAAAATATCATTTCTCACAACTCCTAAAGTAGTGAACACTCTATTATTTTATCTAATAACTCACTAAATTCTAATCCGCGTACCTTTGCACTTTTAGGAATTAAACTTTGTTTTGTCATTCCAGGAAGTGTATTTACTTCTAGTAAATATGGTACTCCATCACTTACTATCATATCAATTCGTGCATAGCTATTGCAACCCAAAATATCCCAAACCCTTTTTGAAATATAATTAATTTTTTCTTGTAGCTTTTCTTCTAACAAAACTACTTCTTCTTCCGCTCCATTTTCCTCATACTTAGAAGCATAGTCAAAGAATTCACCATTTTTTGACTTAATCATAACAGTAGGAAAAACCTCTCCATTTAATACAAAAGAAGTTATTTCCTGTCCATCTATATATTCTTCTATCATTATTTCATTGTCGTACTTTAATCCTTCTATTACTGCCATTTCCACTTCCTCTTCACTTCTAACTAAAAATGTAGCAACACTGGATCCTCCATTATTAGGCTTAATAAATACAGGATATTGTAATTCCCTTATTTTTTTATAATCTATTTCTCCAGCTGATTTAACTATTAGCCACTTTGCCGTATTAACACCTACAGTTTTTACTATTCTCTTAGTTAATCCTTTATTCATACATATAGCACTTGGTAGCACCTTGCAACCACTATACGGTATTCCCATAGTTTCAAGTAACCCTTGAATAGTTCCATCTTCTCCAAACTGTCCATGTAAAGCTAAAAATGCAAAGTCTATTCCTTTTACCTTTTCAACTACTTCACTTTTAGAATCTATTATTATAGGAATTATCTCTTCATATTTATCTCTATTTAAATTTAATAAAACTTGCTCCCCTGACTTTAGGCTTATTTCTCTTTCTGATGATATTCCACCCATTATCACTCCAATCTTCATCACTAACACTCCTTTTTTTAATCTTTACTTTATTTTATGAATATAATAAAAAATTAAAAAGCACCACAGGAAAGGTATTTTACCTTAACCGTGGTACTGTTATTTGTATTACAATAATATCTCCAAAACTAGAAGGTTTATTACTACTTGCTCTACCTACTATTTTCCCAAGATTTCCATCGCTTACCCACACAACTAGCATTTGTGCTGAACTAAACGTATTTTCATTTTCAATAACATATAAAAGAATTATTAATTAATTTTTATTTTGTTAAAAAATTTTTGTTCTATGTTAAAATTTTACAAAAGACTACTATAGCTTATAGTATAATTAATGATAAAAAGGGGGAAGTAAAAATGTATAAAAAAATAATAAGCCTATTGATAAATGGAATGCTATTATTATCTTTTATAAGTTGTGAAACTAATTATTCTAAATCAACTAATTCAAATGAAAAAAATGTAATTAAAAATAGTAGCTTTGATGAAGAATATTATAAATCAACATTAGCCACTATTAAGTATTTAGAAGATTTCCAAAAAGAAACTGGGAAAAAAGTATATTATGGTGATGAAGATATTAATTTTAATAATTTAGAAAATAATGAAATCTTAGTAGGTGGGCTTATTTTATTAGATACTGGATACAATGATTATTTTGAAGAACTAGACAAAGATTACTTTAAGGTTGGTATAAGGACGGAATATTGCCCTAAAGTAAATAGTACTGAAGATATGGAAATTATTCAGTTAGAGGTCTATCTAAATAGGGAACAAAATAAAGAAATATATGAAAATTTAAAATTAGGAAGCTTTAATGGTATAGTTAAGTTAGAAGATCCTGAAAAATTATCAGATATATCTGGTAAAGATTGTATTGGAATAGGAATTGCTAGTGAAGTAATAGATATAGATAAAAAAACTTATAATAAAGTTAAAACAAATACCAATAATGAAATGGAAATTAGAAATAACTATATAGCAAAAAATCCTGAAATTTTAGATTGTATTGATGTACAATATCAAATGTATGAAAATGTTGGGAAAACTTTTGTTTTAGCAGGAGAAGCTGAGATATCAGACTATTATAATTATAATTATGATGATGATATTAATGAACAATATGCTTCTGTTACAATAGGAACATATCCTTATTCTTGGAATTTATATTTTGAAAGGGATAAATATAAAGAATTTCTAAGTAAATTAGAAGAAGGGCCAATGGAAGTTATAATTGAAGCCAAAACAGAGAAGGATAGAATGAAACCAACTTCAACACAAGGAGTACCAGTAAAGGTTATTACAGAAATTGATGAATATAAATAAGATTATATTTATTATAATCTTTCATAATTGAATTTATATTAAAATAACCGGGAGAGTATATAGATTTGTGTAAAAAATAAATCTATATACTCTCTTAATATATTTCCCTATACCCTTTTTATAGTGCAGTTTAACTAATCATTAAATAGTGAAATATTATCATTATTCATTAATTATCAAATACTATTTATATCTTAACTATCATTCTTTTTCTAGTGTTTCACTCAAATCAATATGGGAATTATTTTCAACAATTCCAAATTCATCTTCTAATAATTCATCATTTGAGAAATCATCATTAATCTTTAAATAATCTAAATCTCTATTCATTCCAAGTACATTATCATTCATTCTATTTCTTGATAAATTTTCATTATTTTTTAATTCTAATTTATCTAATATATCTTTTTCCATAATATCACCTCACAAAAAATTACACTAAATATTATTCCTATTTATTTAATTTTTAATTATTTATTTTTATCTGTAAAATATAATAAATCAAACTATATCTTAATATCATAATTAATATCTTTCTTTAGTAAAATATACTATATATATTGATTTCACTTATTTTTTTATTAGATAGCAATAATTATTATCTAATAATATAGGAGGCGTTTTATGAGTAATAAAAATTGGGATGGTTTTAAAGAATTAGTATTAGTTGATAAAACCGAGGTTTGTCCTGATATTATTTCATTTTACTTTAAATCAAAAGATGGAAGTAAGCTTGTAAAGCATAAAGCTGGTCAATTCTTACCTTTTAAAATAAAAACTGATGATCCTAAATATAAAGATGTTATAAGAACATATAGTCTTTCTATGTTCCCTAATGAAGATACTTATAGAATAAGTGTAAAAAAAATTAATGGTGGACTAATTAGTACTTATCTACATGAAAATCTTAATATAGGTGATTCTATTGAAGCAATGGTTCCAACAGGATTATTTACTATAAATAATAAAAATAATGATATAGTTCTAATCTCAGGGGGAATTGGTATAACCCCATTGTTATCTATGCTATATGAAGAATCATCTATTAGAAATAATATTCACTTTATACAAGCAGTTCAAAATTCTAAGATACATCCATTCAAAGATGATATAGAAAATATAGCTAAATTAAAAAATATTGAAAATACTGTATTTTATTCTGATCCTTTATCTGAAGATGTAGAAGGTGTAGACTACGATTATACTGGATATGTAAACAAAGATTTCCTTAAAGACAATGTAAACTTAAATTCAGACTTTTATCTTTGTGGACCACCTCCATTTATGAAAGCTGTAGAAAGTATTTTACTTGAGCTTGGTGTAGATAATTCTAAAATAAATTATGAACTTTTTAGTAATTAATATACTATAATTCTATATCATTTTAAATATAAAATTATCACAAAACAAAAGCTAAAACCTAGCTATGTTAGGTTTTAGCTTTTATTGATAGTGTAATTTAATTTCACCAATATTCTTTTCGTAACACATTTTACAAAGTACTATTAACTCTTCATCATTATTAATTTCTTTGGTGTAAACTTCTAAATTAGTAATATTACCACACTCTTCACATTTATATTTTGCCTTTTCTAAAGCTTTATGTCTCTTTAAATTCCATTCTTCTTTATTATTAATATTACTATCTTCTTTATAATCATTTTTATTATTTCTGAATACAAAAATATTATTTCCATCAGCAAAAATACTTTTTACCTTACTCTCAATACATTTTTTCAATGAAATTCTATCAGTACTTTTTCTCTTTTTATATTCTATATTTGCTCTTATTACTATAATCTTTATTAAATATATTCCTAATACTAAGTATATTAAATTAAACATAAATATCACCCTTTTTATCATTAACTATTTTTTCTAAATCTATGCATTTTTCTAACAATAAAAAGGCGTAATATAAAAATTAATTTAAATTAGGAAAATTAAATATATCTGTAATTCCGCTTTTTGACTTCGGTTCATTTTCATGCCTTAATTTCTTTTCTTCTTCTTCACAAGGAATTACACCATCTATTAAACCATTATTATAATCATTTTCGCTTTTTTTATTTATCATAATCTTCATCCTTTCAACTTTTTAATATTATATAAATTATTATCCTCACCTATATTAAAATTATTTATAACTTGTTAAATAATTTTAATATAATAAAATAAGCTTCTACATAATAGACCTTATAATCTATTATATAGAAGCTTAACTTTATAATATTAATTAGAACTGACGAATTATCTTTTGAGCATAGACAATTCCTACTCTTCTTTTTAACTTATCATTTAATGCAAGCTCGACACTTGTATTATCATTTAATTCAAAAGTATAAACTGATAATCCTTTAATATTACTATTATAATAAACCTTTTTTTCTTTACCCTTAATATTGCTTTTATTATTTTCATATGCCTTTCTAACATCACTTAGTGAAATTACTTTAGCTACTTTTCTTCTGCTTTCATTATATATTTTACTTACAGTTATAGTATCATTAAATATTTCATACTCATACTCAACATATACTAAAAAACTTAAAATAAATAACCCTAAAGCTATGATTCCCATAACTACTGAAGCTAATAATGATACTGTTAAAAAAAATGCTAAAAAAACTACAAATACCATAGATAGCCCCTTTAAAATATTACTTACAGTTTTACTTTTGTCACACTCAATAAATTGCTCTAATACCTCTTCCATTTTTATACCTCCCAAACACCCTTATTTTTATATTATAACAAAATTTATGTTAATTTAATATGTAAAACTTAGCTATATTTAATATTTTAATATAAGATTCTATAACCCTTTATAATAGTTTATTAATTCCTCCTTATTTTTAATACCTCTATTTTGAGGAATAGTTAACTCTGAAACATCCTTTCCATTTAGTTTACCATTAACTAAATATTCTTTTCCTAAGAAGTTTTGTCCCCAAGTGGCAATCTTATTTATCTCTGGTGTTTCTATATTTAATAATTCTGCAAAAGCTTTTAAAATACATAATCCAAATTGAATATCTTCAATAAAGTATCTAGAGTTTTTATCTGGAATATACCCATTTTCTACTTCCACCATAGGTGAATCAATTCCTATAAATCCTGGTGCAGTATTTATTTTTTTACTTAATTCCTCTGGTGTTTCTATATTATATCTTATCTTTATTTTTTCAATATCTTTTGGATAAAAATCATTATTTACATTAAACCCATTAAATATTAATTCTAATTCTTCATCTAACTTTAATAACTCTGTTGAGGCCATAGTTCCCCATTCTTCATAGAATAAGGGATTTCTATTATATACTGTTTCACCTTCCACATAATCATGGAATAACTCATATAATCTTGAAGGATGCATTGTAGGATTTGATGGTGATAAAGTTATTGCTAAGTAACTACTTAATGGAATACATGGAATATCAATAAAATTAGTCATGCATTCTGCTACTTTTTCTGAATACTCACCTGGAATTACTCTAATTTTCATAAATGGATTTCTTTGTTTTAATATTACTGATTCCCCGTATTTTTCTAATCTTATTATTGAAGGTACTCTTTGTGTCCCAAAGAATATACATCCCTTATCTAATAAAGGATCTATTAGATATTCTTTTCCACCAAATCCTGGAATAGCACCTACTACTGTTCCCTTCTTTAAAAATGGAAGTATAGTATTGATTGTTTTTTCCATCATAAACGAAGGATATGTTATTAATACATAGTCTGCATTTCCTACTGCCTCTTCATAACTTGATGTAATACAATGAATTTTCACTTCATGAGTTATATTTTTTTCTTCTTCTACTAATACCATTTTCTCTTTAAAACTTTCTGGCTTTGAAGTGTGTAGCCATACCTTATTTTCATCTTTCATTGATATGTATGCAGCTAAATATGTTCCTATATTTCCTGCCCCTATAATACAAATATTCATATTATTCCTCCTAATTTCATTAAAATATTTATTTCATATTTATATTTTAACATTTTTTTATTTTATATTTATCTTCGCCTTATAAACTTTTAATTTTATATTTCTTTTCTTATATATGTAATTACAACTTATTTATAATATATAAGAATTATAATTTCAACCAATTTAATATAATCTATTCTAAAAAAAATTATATTCCATAAAAAGACTTCTACTTTTTAATATCTTAATAAATATCTAAATACTATTTCACTTCACTTTATAATTTGTTAAAATTTTCTTAATAAGGTATTGCACACCTATGAGTTTTATTTTATAATAAGTTATAAATTACTTCTTAATATTTTTAAAAATAACTTTTATAACGTTATTTTGTTCTATTTATTTTAATAGGGGGACTATATTTATGAAATTAGAAATAAAAAATCTACGAAAAAGTTTCTCCGGTAATGAAGTTTTACATGGAATTTCATTTTCAGTAGAAAGCGGAAAAGCACTAGGATTACTTGGTCGAAATGGGGCTGGTAAAACGACAACTATCAGAATATTAATGGATGTTTTCAAATGTGATTCAGGTGAAATATTATTTGATGGTAAACCTTTCATACCTCGCAATCATCAAATAGGTTACTTACCTGAAGAAAGAGGGTTATATCCAAAGAAAAAAGTTATGGACCAAATAGTATACCTTGCAACTTTAAGAGGAATTAGTAAAAAAGAAGCTAAAGAAAATACAAAAAAATGGTTAACTAGATTAGGTATTGCTGAATATGAAAATAGAAAGCTTGATACATTATCTAAAGGAAATCAACAAAAAGTTCAATTAGCTCAAACCTTAGTTTGTAATCCAAGCATAGTTATATTAGACGAACCATTTAGTGGTCTTGATCCTGTTAATGCTCAAATACTTAAAGATGTAGTTAATGAGTTAATTGCTGATAATAAAATTGTTATTTTCTCTAGTCATCAAATGAGTTATGTCGAAGAATTTTGTGAAGATATAGCAATAATAAATAAAGGAAATATTGCTTTAAGTGGAAATTTAAAAGATATAAAAAAGGAATACGGAAAAAATAGGCTTATTTTAAGTGCTAATAATTATTCATTAAATGAATTAAAAGATATTTGCGAAAATAATTTTTCCCACTTGGTTAGTATTTATGAAATAAAAAAGGATTTTTTAATATTAGAACTTTGTAAAAATTGTAGTAAAAACTCTTTTTTAAAAAGTATTATTGATTATGATATCGATATTGAAAACTTTTCAGTATATGAACCTTCACTAACAGATATTTTTGTATTAAAGGCAGGTGATGAATAATGAAACAATTTTTTAATGTATTAAGTTTTGAATTGAGTAATTATTTTAAAAATAAGGGTTATCTTATTACTACTATACTTATTTCAATACTATTAATCCTAGGATTATCACTACCTTCATTATTTGATATGTCCAAGCTTATCCCGCAATTATCAAGCAACAACTCTGAGATTACAGAAAATATTGAAGAAAAAAACGAGAGTAAAGATAAAACTAACTATGTTATCATGGATACTAATAATATTATTAGTGATAAAAGTGTTCTTGAAACTGCATTTCCCAACTCAAATTGGACTATAGTAAATAATAAAGATGAAGCTGAAAATCTTATAAAATCTGGTGATGCTAAAGCTGGATTTATTGTTGAAAGTTTAAATAAATATTCATACTTAGTTGATAATTCTGGTTTCACTGATACTAATCAAATTATTTTTGAAAACATATTATCTACATTAAATCAAATTGAGTATGCAGAAAATAATAATTTAAATATTGATGAATTACAATCAGTTATTAACATTCCTTTTGAATCAGAGATAAGCATATTAGGGAAGGATAGTGCAAGTAATTTCTTTTATGTTTATATATTTATTTTTGCAATGTATATGATGATATTGCTCTATGGTCAGTTAATTGCCGTTTCAGTTACTTCTGAAAAAAGTAATAGAGCAATTGAAGTTCTAGTAACAAGTGCTAGTAGTAATAGCCTTATATTTGGTAAAGTAATAGGTGCTGCATTAGCAAGCTTCTTACAAGTTGCTATAATATTAGGATCTGGTATTATAAGCTATACATTAAATAGTAAGGCTTGGAACGGACTTTTAGATGGAGTATTTAAGATTCCTAGTAATATATTATTAACATTTATTATCTTCGGTAGTATTGGTTACTTATTTTACTCATTTATATTTGGTGCTCTTGGTGCATTAGTTTCAAAGACAGAAGATATTAGCTCTAGTATAGGACCTATAACTATGATTTTTGTTATTGTATTCCTTATAAGCATGTTTGGACTAACCAATAGTGATAGCCTTTTAATAAAAATCGCTTCATTTATTCCTTTTAGTTCTTCTATGACTATGCTTATAAGAGTTGCACTTGGTACTGTGTCTAATATAGAAATAATTATATCATTTATTATCTTATTACTATCTACTATTTTAATAGCTATTGGTGCTGCTAAAATTTATAGACTAGGTACTTTAATGTATGGAAATCCTATTAAATTAAAAAATGCATTAAAATGGTTTAAAAAAGAAAAAATTTCATAATATTGATTAGCAAATTTAAAGAGGGCTAAAACTTTAGCCCCCTTTACTCTATTAATGAAGCACAAACTATAGTTCTAGCCTCATCAAATTCATAACTACAAGTATATAATGTAATTATATTTGAAATATCACCCTTAGAAATATCTTTCTTATAGATGGATTTATTTTTTAAGTTATTAATATACTCATCAAATTCATAATTGCTAGCAAATTTATTTTTTAGATTAACCTGTCCACTACTATCTATAAATATAGAAAATACCTCATAAAAATATTCTTTACCATCTTTAATTATCTTTATTTTTCCATTATCAAAAAAGTCTTTTTCCTTAAATTTATTTATATCAGCAAACATACTACCATTTCTCATATTATGTCCATATAAAATCAAATTCTTATCATTAGAAATATCATTTTTACAATCAATAAAAATAGTACCCGCTATATCCTCTTCCCTATAAAAATTATTTTTTAGATAGAATTCATTATCTTTACTTTGTACTACTGGATAATCTATTTCAGTATTAGGTATATTAATCCAAAACTTATATTCTGAATTAATAGATTTTAATTTTTCGTCTATTAAACTTCTATTACCATTAACTTCTGAAATATTATTTATATCTTTAATTTGTTCATATGTTTTATTTGATCTATAATATTTATAATTTTTATCCACTATTGTTGTAAGGCATATGATAACTATTATAAATAATAATATATTTATTACATTTTTGATTTTTTTACTCATAACATATCTCACTATTAACACTCTTTTTTCTTTCAAAAGTTAATAAACAAGCCGAAACAATAGATACCAATGGAACCGATAGTATTATAGCAATACTTCCTGAAACCCCCTGCATTATCTCAATACCAACTTCATACATATTTATAACTTGATTATATCTTAGTGCATAGGCATAATTTAAAATCAATGTATTTATTGATCCACCAGTAAAAGCTAATATTAATGTATTAGACATAGTTCCCATCATGTCTCTTCCTACATTTATTCCTGATTTGAAAAGCTCTTTTTTACCTATATTATTATGACTATATATCTCATTAAGAGTAGATGCTATAGATATACTCACATCCATGACAGCTCCTAATGATGCAATAAGTATAGTAGCAAATAATATACCTCCAACTTTCAAATCTGTATTATTTGCTATAAATACTAACTCTTCAACTTCTGAAACATTATAACCTGATATCTTTGCAATATGACCAAATCCAGCTGCACATATTCCAGCAATTATTACTCCTATTATAGTACCCAGCATTGCAGCAATTGACTTTTTACTTATTCCATCAATTAAGTATAATGAAACTATTGTTATTAATATTATTACAACTACAGCTGATAAAAACGGAGAATATCCCTTGTATAACATAGGCAGAAACAAATAAATTATACATATAAACGTAAATACTAATCCTATTGCTGATTTAAAACCTTTTTTACCTCCAATAGCCCAAAGCATAAGTAAAAATAATCCTACAAATATGTAAATAATATTAGATCTATCATAGCTATAAACTGTTGCTGTAGCACTTCCTTCATATTCACTTATACTAGCTATAACTTTCATTCCTACTGTACAATCAGCACCATACAAATATCCTGCAAAACTTGTACTATCTAATATCTCTCCCTTTAAATTTCCACTTAATATCTTCAATTTGACTTTTTGATATCCAATTCTTGAACCATCTTCTTGAAGATTATCTTCTATTATCTCTATAACAACAGCCTTTTCGTAACTCGTTCCAGTACGATTAATTAGCTCTACCTTTTCAATGTTATTAAAAAAATATAAAAACATATAATAAAATTCCATAAACAAATATATTAGAATTATCACCAGTATTTACACCGCTATTTGACTTACTTGTTGAAGTTGAATCATTGCTTGTACTTTCATTACTATCACTTCCATTATTATTGATCTCACCTGAAGCTTCTTCTTTAACTACAACTGCATTTTTAAATCTATTAACTGCTTCTTTTATCTTTGAAACTGCCTCATCTACAATTATTTGGCTAGCATCATCAGAAGAACATACTTCCTTTGCAGTATTAATTGCTGCTACTAATTCATTTTTAGCTTCTTGTGGATATTGTCCAGCTTCATTTCCAACTACTGAATTATTTAATAATTCTTCAGCTGCTGTAATTTCATCATTTAACTCTGTAGTATCTCCCTTTAATGCAAGTTGATCCATAGCTACTTTTAAATTTCCATAAACTTCTGAAACTAATTCTTCATTAAGGCTTGTATCTTCAGCTATTTTTTGAGCACTTAAAAGTGTAGCTTCAAATGCAACCCAAGTTGATGCTGTATATTTTTCTTTATCTGCAAATTTAGCTTCTGCTTCTTCAATCTTTTCTAATAAGTTTCCATATTCAACAGATTTAACAATAGTAATAGTATCATCAATTTTTTCCATAGTATCTGTTCTATATGTGCTAATTGATAAACTTACATTATCAACACTTATAGCTGAGAATGTAGGTACATCCTCTTGCCATCTACTTGCAATATAAGCTTGTTGTCTTGGTACATTATTATAGTACTTACTACCTGATGCAGAGTTTGCTGTTATATATAATATACCCTCTGGATTATATATATTTTCACCTTTAATAATTAAATCTGATTGTATTGCATTTTTATCTCCAATGCTTTCTAAGTAATTTAAGTATTTTTCATCTTCAACTAATTCAGTGTAATCACTTTCAAATTCTATATCAAAAAATTCTTCAAATTCCTCTTCAGTTAAAAATGTACTGCTATCTTTTACTCCACCTTTTAATATCTCAGATCTAGCATAAGTATGATCATGTCCTGTTAAAACAACATCAATATCATTTTCTTCAAAAATCGGAACTAATTTATACCTTAATTCTACAATATCAGGTTCATTAGAATGTTCCCCTGACCCATAAATATCTTGGTGTAAAGTTACTACTTTCCAAGTCACATCCCCAGCTTCAGCTATAGCTTGTTCTATAAATTGCTTATGTTCTTGTGCATTTGTATTATTAGTATTTAACATAATAAATAATGTGTTTCCATATGTGTAATGATAGTTACCACCAGCTACTGTAGAACCTAAAGTACTTGTATTAGGATTGTTAAAATGGTAAGAATAATTTCCACTAATAGCATCATGATTTCCTATTGTAGTCGCAACTGGTAATGACTTTAATGCATCTGGACTTAAATATCCAGCATATTCAATTTCATTGTCAGTATAAGCAAGAGCTTGTTCCATATTAGCATTTTTATCTCTTATTGAAATTTGATCTCCTACTGAAATCATAAAACTTGCATTTGGAACTAACGATAATGCTTTTTCTATAGTATTATTCCAATTGAAACTATCATTTCTTACAGCTCTATCTTGTCCTATTGCTTCAGTTTCACCAGTTGCTATATTTTTAAGTGATGAACCTATTTGTGGATCTCCTACTAATAAAAAGCTAAAACTATTATCTAAACTTTTGCTTATTCTTACTTTAGGTGAAGTTTCTTCTTTATTAGAATACCAAGCAAAGTTTAATTCTGTTGCGTTTTTTCCTGGTGTAATTGATAATTGAGTCCAATCATTTTTAATTGTTTCCCATTTTTCACACCAAGCTTCCCAAACTCCACCTTGTGCTGCTTCTGTATATGGTGCTTCTGTCCATCCATCATTTTCTGCTGCAAATACAGTATAGCTTGTAGTAGTCATCATAATTGCTACCATTAAAGCCGCCATTACCTTTTTAGTTCTTTTTATCATTTTAAAATTCCCCCTTTTCTATTTAAATAAAAAAAAAGATAACTAAAAATAATTTTAGCTATCCTTTACCATATTTATTTATTTATTTTTTTATTTTAATATCTGCAATTAATGGATAATGATCTGATGGATATTTCCCATTAATATTATCTTTAACAATATCAACATCAATAATTTCTAAATCTTCACTAACAAAAATATAATCAATATGAAGTCCTTTTTCCTTACCTTTAAAGCTACTCATAGTTGATTTGCTATATAATTCTTTTTTCACTTCTTGTACAGCTACAAATCTATCTGTACTATATTCACCAGCAGCAAATTTTTTAATAATTTTACTATTAGGTGTTGCATTAAAATCTCCCATTATAATTATAGGTAGTTTTTCTTCTTTACGATTTTTTTCAATAAATTGTCCTAACTTCTTTAATCCAAAATCTCTAGCTTGAGGTAAAAAGCAATCTAAATGTGTATTATATACTCTTACCTTTTCACCAGTTTTTAATTCTACTACAGCAGTTGTACATATTCTTGGATATAATGAATACCAAAGTTGACTTCCTACCTTATCAGGACTTTTAGATAGCCAGAATGTTTTATGCTTTAATATCTTATGATTTTCTCTAATAAATAAATTATTTCTCTCTGAAAAGAATCTTTTACTTCGTGCACTACCTATTATATTATAATCCTTAACATTTAAAGTTATATCTTCATACATCTTATTAGTTACTTCTTGAACTCCTATAATATCACATTTATACTTATCTATTATCTCATAAACTATGTGTTTTCTATTATCCCATCTATTTTTAAAATCTAAAATAAAATCACTTCTTAAATTAAAAGACATTACCCTCATAATAGTTCTCCCTTGATTTAGTTTTATACTAAACTTATTATACTATTTTTTACCTTAATTAAAACTATTAACTTTTTATTAACAGCTTGTAGAATTATTTACATAATGTATAATAATTATTATAGTGTACTAATTTTTAACAATTACTGTTTAACACATTTTAATATTCTTAATAAAAATATTATATTTATTGGGGGATTTTATGAAAAAAAATTTAAACAAAGGAACTATAATTTTAATATTAATAGCTGTAATTTCCTTAATATCAACAGTTGTTATTGGAATGCAATCAGCTATACTTTTATTCTTAGTATTATTTTTGATTTATTTAATCATAACAAAGAAACATTATATTAAAGTATTTAAGGGTATGAAAGCTTATAAGCTTGAAAATTATAAAACTGCATTAGAATATTATAGGGATGCAGCTATGTCACCTTGGGCTAATGGTTTTATAATAACAAATTATTTAATTTGCGAGCTAAAATATGGTAAACCGTCATTAGCAAATGAATATATAAATGAAAATTTAAATACTAAAACCATTAGGCCACATGAATTTCTAAATTTAGAAGTTACAAAAGCCATTGTTAACTGGAAAACTAGCTCAAAGGAAGAAGCAATAACTTCTTTAAAAAGCTTATTATCTAATAATAAAAATACTTATATATATGAAACATTAACTTCATTATTATTATGTTCTAATAAATTTGATGAAGCAAATATTTATATTAATGAAGCTATGGAATTTAATTCTGATAATAATATCATCAAGTCTAACTATGCAGAAATATGCTATAAACTTGGAAAGTTTGATGAAGCAAAGAAATATTTCGATACTTTAATTAATGAAAATGTTCATTTTATTGAACCTTATTATTATACTGCATTAATAGAAAGTAAAAATGGAAATTTTGAGAAATCAATAGACTTATTAAGAAAAGCCCAAGGATTAAATGAATCATTAGTAAGTCTAATCAGCCAAGCTGATGTTGAGCAAGCCCTTAATTCAGTTATGGTTAAATCACTAAATTCTATATAATAAAAAATCTGATAACCTATTGATAGGTTATCAGATTTTTTACATTAAAAGAGCCATAGAATAACTCCATAGCTCTTAAGAAACATACTTTATAATTATCTTCTATTATTTTGTTGTTTCTTAGCTTTTCTACAAGCTGGACATCTTGTTGGTTCATTTTCAAATCCTTTTTCCTTGTAGAATTCTTGCTCTCCTTCAGTGAAAACAAATTCACTTCCACAGTCTCTGCATGTTAATGTTTTGTCTGCCATTTAAAATTCCTCCATACTATGAAAGGTTTAAACAAAAATAACAACAAAATAATAAATTATTAGTTACTGTTTGTATACCTTCCTTGTCTTTACATTATTATAGTATAGACACTTTTAAAATTTATATACATATATAAATAATATTATTTATATTTTTCTGTTTCTATAGGTAATCCTTTTTTTCTTAATCTTTCCTCAACTATTTCTTTAATTATTGAATAGAATATTGCAAATAAAGGAACTCCTATTATCATTCCTACAAATCCCATAAATTTAGCTGCAACTAATAATGAGAATAATATCCAAAATGCTGATATTCCAATTGAATCTCCCAATATCTTAGGTCCAATTATATTTCCATCGATTTGCTGAATTACAATTATGATTACAACAAACCATAATGCTTGTATTGGAGACACAAATAATATAATTATTGCTGCTGGTATCCCCCCTATGAATGGACCAAAGAATGGAATAATATTAGTAACACCGACTATTACTGAAATTAATAATATATACGGCATCTTAAATATAGTTAATATTACAAAAGTTAATAATCCTATTATAAATGAGTCTAAAATTTTACCACCAATAAATCTACTAAATGTCATATTACTTTGAGTTGCTAATCTTAAAATAAATTTAGCTTTTTCCTCTGAGCATAATGCATATACTATTTTTTTACCTAATGCCATAAATTTTTCTTTATCTATTAATATATAAATGGAAATTATTATTCCTATTATTATATTTAATATACTAGATGTTGCATCCACTATAAAATTACCAATAACCGGTACTAAATTACTTATTAGTGTTATAATATATGTAATTGCTTCACCAAATTTATCAGTAATTAAACTAATGTATTCTGGTTGTAAATTTAAATTATCAAATATATCATTAGTAACCTTTGTTAGATCATTTAGATATTGAGGTATATTATTTACTAACCCTATAATACTATCTAGTAATTGTGGTAATACAAATTGTATAAATAAATATGTAATTATAGTTGCAGTAATATAAGTTAATAATAATCCTATTCCTCTTTTACCTGACTTTTTTAATCTTTTAAAAGTTTTATGCGATAATATATAATCTTCATAAAATTTTAAAATAAAGTTTAATAAATATGCTAATGCCCCTCCTATAATAAATGGTTGCAGTGTTCCAATAAAATCATTAACACTTGCTTTTATTGAGTTAATCTGTGAAATTCCTAAATATAAAAGAATACTTGCACAAATAACTAAAAATGCATACATTGCTATTGTTGCGTATTTATTATTCCAATTTATCTTCATTTTTTTCCTCCACCTCTAAAATACTACTTCTATTTTAACATAGTTTATAATTAAAAGTTATTAAGATTTTCTAAAGTTAATTATTTATTAAAAATAATTTAACTTTACAAAAAAGCCAGTAAATAATTAATGAACTTTATCTGTTTTAATAGACAATCTATAGTTCAAATTATTACTGACTTTTTTAATTAAATTTATCCTAGCTTATTCTTATGATAATTATATATGTATACAGGTATACCTATTAACATTAATATAAATCCCCACATAACAGTTTCTGCCCCTGAACCATATATAGTCCAAAGAACATATACAAATGCTAATAATGGTAAAATAGATTTTTTAATAAATATTTTAAAGTTAAACTTTTTCTCTTCTTTAAAAGCAAGCATCATTTCTGCTGATATGCTTAAAAGATAAACTGGAAGATATGAAAGTGTTGCAAGTATTGTTATAAATGTAAATGCATCAACCATACCTTTTTGAAAATTCATTACTAATAATATATTAACTAATACTGAACCAAATATTAATGAATTTACCGGTGTTCCTGTCTTTTTATTTATCTTACCAAAAAATTTAGGGAATACTCCATCAACTCCAGCTGCATAAGCCACTCTAGCTGTAGATAAAAGCCACCCAATTATAGTTCCTAAAATACAAATAACAACAGCAATTGTAAGTATTTTTCCTACTTGAGTTCCTAATGCATTAGTTAATATATCTGTAAGTGGTGCTGAACTTTGTGCTAATTCCTTATTATTCATAGCGCCCATACTACCTATACTTATTAATAGATATATTGCTGCAGATATTATAAGTCCATAAATTGTACTTTTTCTTACATTCTTCTCTGGATTTTTTAGTTCACCTGCTGCCACTGTTGCACTTTCAAGTCCTATAAATGCCCAAAGAGTTGAAGTTGCTGCTAACGGAACTGTACTAAGTCCCTTTCCCTCTGGATATAGTGGTAATATATTAACCGAATCAAAATTTAAAAATGCAACTATTATAAATAATGCAAAAAATGCTATTTTAAATACTGTAACAAATGATTGAATCTTTCCAGCTTTTTTTACACCTGATATGTTTATTAAAGTAAAAATCCATAGAACTGCACTTGAAAATATTATTGATATTGTAGGATTATTTAATGCCGGAAATACTACTGATGCATAACTAGTAATTGCAACTAATATAGCTGCATTTCCTATCCACGAACCATTCCAATAAAGCCAAGCACTTAAAAATCCAGCAAAGTCACCAAAAGCCTCTTTAGTATAGTGGTAAGCTCCGCCTGTTGATGGATATTTTGTACCAAGATTTGCAAATGAAATTGCAATTAATATAGATCCAACTGTTGTTAAAATCCATGCAATAATTGTAGCTCCTGGTCCAGAAACCTGTGCTAATGTTGATGGTAACATAAATACTCCAGAACCAATCATATTACCACACACAAGCATTGTGGCCATAAAAAGACTAATTTCTTTTTTTAAACTCTTGTTTTCCATTTTTCCTCCTTAGTTTGGGGTAAAAAAATAAGCCCAAAGCCTACTCTTTGAGCTTGTACTTACTAATAAACAAACACAAAGATAGCTCTCCACAATTATTATTGTGACAGTTTTGCATATATTTTATACAAACCCAGTATATAGATTTAAAGCCTCCTCTATATACTTCGGCAATATTACCTTTCATATTAATTCATCGTGCTTATCTCCTTAATATTACTCTTTAATATTGCAACCTCTATCTTTACCCTATATTTAATAAAAATCTTATTTTTATTATTTTCACTTTGTCTTTTTCGACATTTTCCTACACAAGTAATTTTAACAACTTTTCAATAAATGTCAACCTGATTATATTTTAAATGTAACTTACAATTTTATATTTTCATATATTGTATATTAGATATAAAATATCTAAAAACCAAATGATAAAGGAGAATTTATATTATGTATTCTTTTAAAAACATTACCCCAACAAATGGATTTGATTCCAACAATTTAAACAATGCCCGTCAAAATAATTATGCTTGGTCAATGGCACAATTAGATCAATATATATATGTTGGTACCGGAAGAAATATTCCTTATAATATACTCAATAGTATTTCACCTGAGATTCTTACTCCTATTTCAATAACTCCACCAATAGCTAATAATTTACCTGAAATTTGGAGATATAAAAAGAATGATTCACTCTCCTGGGAAAAAGTTTATTCAGTTCCAAATTATCTTCAAATATCAGGTATTAGATTTTTAATTTCTCATAAACCTTTTAACGGAAATAATTGTCTTTATGCCGCTAGCTACGGTGGAAATTTGAAGATATTTAAATCTAGTAATGGTGTAAATTGGTTTCCACTTTCTGATATGATTCTTAAAGGAACATCATCTCGTGCAATGATAAGTCATAAAGGTAAATTATACATTGCTACTATTGATGAAAAAAAACCTACTTCAACTCCTAACTTATATAGTAGTCAAGATCCAGAATTTTATCCATGGGAAGATGTAATAAATGCTGATAATCCATTATATGATAAATCTAAAAATCCTAATGGCTCTATAAGTGAAATGACTGTTTTTAATGATAAAATTTATGTTTCTACCAATAATTCTGATGGTGTTCAAGTATGGAGAACAAATGGTTCTACACCTAAGCTAAATGATTGGACTCTTATTGTTGATAATGGATTTGGTGATGCTACAAATCAATATACTCTAAGTATGGGAGTTTTTAAAAATTATCTTTATGTAAGTGCTACCAAAAGACTTCCCCTTGCTTGGCTTGCGCCAATGGGATGTGACATTATAAGGATCTCCCCTAATGACAGTTGGCAATTAGTTATAGGTAGTAAACCTATAATCCCTTCAGCGCCATCTAAAGGAATAAGAAATAATAGCTTATCTGGCTTAAATTCTGGTTTTAATAATCCCTTTAATGTATATGCATGGCAAATTAAAGAATACCACGATAAATTATTAATAAGTACTTTTGATGATTCAATTAATATGGAAACTACCTTAGAATTTCTTGTTACCAATAAGGCTTTAATAGAAAATAAAATTGGAACTGTAACAACAAATACACTTATTAAAATATATCACTCTATAGTTTCTCAATTAAATTCTATAGATTATCCATTTGGATTTGACCTTTATGAATCTACTGATGGAATTAACTTTACACCAGTATTTCTGAATGGTTTTGCTAATGGATACAATTATGGTGGCAGAACCCTATTCGTAGATTCTTCTGATTATCTTTATATTGGTACTGCTAATCCATTTCAAGGATGTGAGGTTTGGAAAGTTAAAGCTAAATCTAAAGATAGTCACTGCTATTCAAAAGCAAAAAATTATAGATGCCTATTATCAATCAAAAAAGAAATTAATGACAACTTTGAACTATTAGATAATTATATTCCAACACTACTGAAATTTATTCCTCAAGAAAACTATCATAACTTTTTTTAATCTATATAAAGCACCTAATAAGATTAATAAACTTATTAGGTGCCTTTCATTAATTATTACTTTTTAAATCTAGTAGCATAACCACATTTTTGACATAAACTTTCAACTGCTACTCTTCTTGAAAAACCATTATATATATTAGTTGCTCTTTCTCCTTCTAATATTTCTTTTAATGATTTTTCAAAAACGTTTCCTAGAGGCAGATTTCCGTCACTATCTAAACAGCATGGTACAACAGTACCATCTACTAAAATTCCTATTTGATTTCTAAGTCCATGACAAAAAACTTTTTCTCCCAAACTACCAATTTTTATATCTGGCCATTGAAATTTTTCTGCCATATTTAAATATACTTTATCTTTTAGCTTAATTCTATTAGTTTCTTGTAACTTTTCTGATAACGAGAAATCAAGATTTAAATTTTCTTCAAGCATTTTTAAAATTTCTCTATTTAAGTTGTTCTCACCCTTTAATTCATTACTATCCATATTCCATAGTCTTATTGCGCAAATTATATCACTGTTTTCTCTAGCCTTTATTATAAAACTACTAACATCTTTCAAGTATTCTTCTAATTCCACAGTTTTTTTATTTGCTTCAAAACTATGAAGAGAAATATTTACTTGTCTTAATGACTTTGCTTTAATAAGCTTATCTCCAACCTTATTTAACAAGGTTCCATTAGTTGTTAAATTTACATGAAGCCCATTATTGCCACTTTCTTCTAAAAAATCTTCTATATTTTCATTCAATAAAGGTTCTCCCATCAAATGCAAGTATATATGTTCTGTAAAAGGCTTTACTTCATTCAAAATATAATTAAATTCTTCTCTATTCATAAATTTATATTTTCTTTTAGTTTTAGGACAAAAATTACAACTTAAATTGCAAACATTAGTAATCTCTATATATACCTTTTTAAACTTTCTCATTTGTTAATCTTCTCCTTATACAAAAACATAGGAGAAATCTCCTAGGTTTAACCTTACTTATCTAATCTATTAAATGATACATATTCATATTTTTTGCCAGTAATAAACTTAATTAAATCTAGCTGAATTAAATCATTATATTTTCCATTTCTCATTTCATCAATGATTTCCTGAGTCTTTTCCTTTGGACTATTTATTAGAATATCCTTTACTCCTTTAGGAAATTCTACAAATTTTCTAATTACATTATTATCATTATCTACAACCATAATAGTTGGTACTTTCATTTCACCAGATAATTTACTTAATATTTCTTCATTATCATTTTTTAATAAAAATTTCACTTCAATATTTTCGTTAAATTGAGAAAGTTTTATTAAAAATGGTAGTATTGTTGCTGAATCCTTACATCTAGTTGATGTTATTACCAATATTTTAATATGTTTATTTAAATTTATTATATCTCTTAGTCCTAACTCTAAAATTTGACCTTGATCATATAATTCATTAATAAATATCATTTCTTCATCATTAGCATTGCTTAAATATTCCTCATAATCCATTAACTTAACATCTGTTAACATACTTACTCCCCTAAATAAATTTAAAATATATCTAATATAAATATAATAAATATACTCATATTTCACCATATACTTATTAATATTATCATACTTAATTAATTATTTCTACTAACCTTAATATTCCAAACTTAACTCTTGTAATAAACTTCCTATATTGATATAATTAATAAAATAAATTTTTATATAATTTGGGAGGTATATTATGTCTATTAAAATGTTACATACTTGTGTTAGAGTTATGAATTTAGAAAAATCATTAG
Source organism: uncultured Clostridium sp. (assembly GCA_900543325.1). Lineage (GTDB taxonomy): Bacteria > Bacillota > Clostridia > Clostridiales > Clostridiaceae > Clostridium. Next base: position 52,870 of record UQQU01000009.1, read on the forward strand.
AGTTCTATAAAAATGCTTTAGGATTAATTGAAACTAGAAGAAAAGATTTTCCTGAACATAAATTTACTTTAGTTTATTTATCAGATAAAGAAGGTGGTTATGAATTAGAATTAACTTATAACTATAATCCAGAAACACCTTATGAGCTTGGAAATGGCTTTAGCCATATAGCTATAGGTCATCCAGACATTGAATCTTTAAGAGATAAACATATAGCACTTGGTTACGAAGTAACAGACCTAAAAGGACTACCTGGTGAACCACCTCGTTACTACTTCGTTACGGATCCAGACGGATACAAAGTAGAAGTAATTAGATCATAATTGAATAAAATTGCGCATTACATGGAGCGAAAAAATGAAATATTTATTTTCCGGAAACGGTGAAATTTTCGCCTAGAATTT
>UQQU01000010.1 GCA_900543325.1 uncultured Clostridium sp.
TTATTAAAAATTAGCCATAGGCTATTTTTTCATACGAAACTTTACACTATCTATACTTAATTATAATTATTAACATAAATTCCATATCTAAACTTTTATAATGAATTTATCTATAGAATTCTTCTTATTTTTTTGCTAAACTTATAACGTACAAAATGTAACTTAAGGGAGAAATTTATGAAAAATTTATTATGCAAAACCTTTGCTTTAGTGTTTTTACTTACAAGCATACTAACGAATTTAACAACAATAAGCTCTTTTGCAGTACCTAATTTATATTCTGAAGGTGTTTACCTTATGGATGCAACTACAGGAAAAGTACTTTACGAGAAAAATGCTAACGTCCAATATATGCCTGCTTCAACTACTAAAGTAATGACAGCAATACTTGCATTAGAAAATTGTAAATTAGATGAAGAAGTTACTATAGGTGAAAATCCACCATTAGCAGATGGTTCTGCAATTGGACTTGCTCAAGGTGAAACTTATACAATAGAAGAATTACTTTTAGGGTTACTTTTAGAATCTGGAAACGATTGTGCTGAAGCTATTGCTGAACATATATCTGGCTCAAATGAAGAGTTTGCAAAGTTAATGAATAAAAAAGCTATAGAACTTGGTGCAACTAATACTAATTTTAAAAATCCAAGTGGATTAACTGAAGAAGGGCACTTAACTACCGCTCATGACTTAGCTTTAATAATGGCATATGCCTCTAAAAATGAAGATTTTGTTAGAATAGCTAGAACTCCATCTTATTTTTATGAAACTCATCCATTTTCAGATGGTAGTGAAAAGTGGGCAACTAATAAAAATCCTTTATTAAAAGAAAATTCAAATTATAAATATCAATATGCTTATTGCGGTAAAACAGGTTATACTATAGCTGCAAATCATTCATATACAGCTGTCGCAAAAAAAGATAATCAAACTATAGTTGGTGCATTTTTAAATGCAACTGATAAAGATGGTTTATATACAAGTGTAGGACAATTATTTAATTGGGGATTTGAAAACTTTAAAACAGAAAAGGTTATTTCTAAAGGCGATAAATTAGATGATTATTATATAGATGATTCTACCTCTATTCCTTTAGTATCAACTGAAGATTGTTATTATACATTTGATTTAAGCAATGGAGAAAATATAAACAATCTTAAAATATCTGTAGAATATGATGATAAAAATTTGACAACTACCTCAATTAAAGAAGGCGATATTTTATTTGATGCTTCACTTTTAATTAATGGTAATAAAGTCTCTAATATTAAATTAGCTAGTGGCATAGATAGAGAATATACTACTGAAGTTATGGTGAAAAATACTCTAACAAAAATTATTTTAAGTAAATATTTTATTCTTGGAATAATAGCTATTGTTATAATAATTGTATTATTTATGATAATAATATCAATAAAACGTCATAAAAGACGAAAAAAAAGATTTTTAGCAAGACGTTCTTATATAAGAAATAAACATAATTTTTAATTAAAAGTTATGAGTTAGAAATAAACTACCTTAAGAAGTTTATCTCTAACTCTTTTATTTTACTTTCTTAGCTTTTCTAATAATGTTTTTATATCATTTGGTAATTCAGCTCTTAATTGAAGTTCTTTTTTAGTTTTTGGTGATTTAAAATTCAATCCATATGCATGAAGTGCTTGTCTTGGCATAATTTCAGAATCTTCTTCATATCCATATAAAGTATCTCCATAAATAGGATGACCTAATGAAGATAAATGTACTCTAATTTGATGTGTTCTACCTGTTTCTAGTAAACATTCCACTAAATCTGCATCCTTTAATCTTTCAATGACTTTATAGTGAGTGATACTTCTTTGTCCTCTCTCATCTACAACCCTTTTCATATTTCCTTCAAGTTCTGGTCTATATATTGGTTTGTCTATTGTGCCTTCCATTTGCTCCATATGACCATGAACTAAAGCTAGATATCTTTTATCTATTTCATTTTGTTGCATATTATTAGACAATTCCATATGAGCATATTGATTCTTAGCTATTATTATTAATCCTGATGTATCCATATCAAGTCTACTAACTAATCTTACTATGCAATCTTGATTAGTTTCTTTAAAATAATACAATAGTGCATTTGCTAATGTTCCTGATTGATATCTTTTAGTTGGGTGAACCACCATATTAGGTCCTTTATTTACAACTATAATTTCACTATCTTCATAAACTATGTCTATGTCTATTTTTTCCGGCTCAATATTTTGAGTTTCTTTTTTATTTAAATTAATCACTATATTATCATTTTCTTTTAAAACATAATTCATTCTTACAGGAGTGTTATTTACTAGTATTCTTTTATCCATAGCAGCTCCTCTTATAAGTCTCGATGATAATTTCATCTCTTCCTTTAGATATTCTCTTATCTTTCTTCCTTCAAAGCTTTTTTCTACGCTTTTTTCTAAAGTACTCATACTTTTTACCCTCCCTTAAATAATTAAGAGTTAAGAATTAAGAATTAAGAATTGCTGCTTAAATTGTTTACTACAATTTATCACACATTATCTTTAAAGTCATTATGACCTTAAATAAAACTCTTAACTCTACATTCTTAACTCTAAACTAAAAATGTATTTTATTCAAACTCTAAATAATCTTCACCAATTATTATTACTGCATCATAATCTTCATATTCTGAGTCTTTATTCTTTGAAAGATTTTTAATTCCTGTATCATTACTTAATAATTTTTTTAAATCTTTATTATTTGATAATATACTTGATTCCTTACTTTTATCATAATTTCCAGTACTTATATTAGCATATCCTAATTTCTCTAGTTCTGTTTTCAAGTTACCTGCTAAACCATTTACTCTAGTTGCATTTAAAACCATAATAGAAGAGTTCTTTTTTTCCTCACTATTATCTGCCTCACTAGTAATTTTTAATGATTCTAATAAACTCTGATTATATGAAGGATCTGCAATTAAAAAATCTTGCCCATATATTCTTTCATTATATCCTTGTAATGTACTCATAGATATTCCTGAATTGCTTATCATCTTTAATCCATACTTTATCATAGCTGTACCTGACATATTAGTTACTACATTTTCTTTTATAGCCTTTAAAATATCTGGTACTTGAGTAACTATCATTGGATTAGTACATTTCTCTATTAATGCAGATATAAATTTTTGTTGATTCTTAATTCTTCCTAAATCTCCATCCTCAAGACCTGTACCATCATTATTCTTTCTCCATCTAAAGAACTCTTCTGCCTTTTGTCCATCTAATAATACTGTTTCACCTTTATTAAAATGTATATGTAAATCTTGAGCATCATCATCATAATACATATCTCTATCTATATACATCTCTACTCCACCAACAGCATCAATTAAATTTCTAAATGCAGCATAATCAATCTCTACAAGATAATTAACTGTTATATCTAATAGGCTCTCAACTTGTTCTATAACTTCTTGTTCTCCACCTAAAACATAAGCAGCGTTTATCTTCCAGTACGGAATATAATTTCCGTTACCATCATGTGCATTTTCAACCTCAATTAAAGTATCTCTTGGAATTGAAACTACTTTTATATTATCAGTACGCGGATTATAATTTAACAACATCATAGTATCAGTTCTTCTAGCAGAAGTATTTGAAGTATTCTCTGCATCTCCTATATCCATACCTAATAATAATATATTTACAGTTTCATTTGCTTTTGGCTTAACTCCAGCTATTACATCACTATTATTTAAAGATGCAATAAAAGAAAATAAATATATTCCACATAGTACTGTTAATATTACTATTGTTAAAAATGCAGCCATAATGGCTCTTTTTATAACTGTAGATTTTCTTTCTTTTCTTCTTAATCTCTTTTTTATCTCTAACTCTTCTCTAGGGCTTAACTTCCTATTACTCTTTTTATTAGAGACTCTTCTACTATTATTTACTCTGTTATCCTTCTTACTTGACATTGTCCCGCCCCTCACCTTATATATACTAATAAAAAATTAATAATTTTCAAAATCTATTTAGTCTTAGTATTATATACTAAATAATTTCTTGCTTTAACAGAGTTTATATCTACTGCACAACCTTTTGTTAATAAATATATAGTTGTATGAGTTAATGCCTTTAACATAGCTAGGTCTAAATCCTTATAAGCTATTTCTCTAATTTCATCTACACCATCAAATTTTCTAGAAGGTTCTATTAAATCTGCTAGGTATATTATCTTTTCAAGATTAGTCATATTTTCTTTACCTGTAGTATGCCATCTCATGGCACTTAAAACTTCTTCGTCTTCTATTCCAAAAACTTTTTTAGCTATTACAGGTCCAATTATAGAATGCCATAATTCTTGTGTATTTTCTTCGTCAATTGATAAAGCAATATTCTCATTATCTATTACTTTTTTCAATTCTTCATTACTCATATTTTTTGCAACATCGTGACAAAGAGCTGCTATTTCAGCTTTATTTTTATCTTCTCCATAAATTTCTGCAAGCTTAATAGCAGTATTAACTACACCTAAAGTATGCCCATACCTAGCTGGCTTTAAATTATTCTTTAAATAATCCCTTATTTCCTCTAATCCCCACATTTTAATCTCCCTTATATAAATTATTATCTTTTATATATCTAACAACTTCTTTAGAAGTAAAGAAATCTATTCTTTTTTCCTCTAGAATTCTTTGTCTAATCATAGAAGAAGAAATATCTAAATTTATTACATCTAGTAAAATTATATTTGCATTGTATTTATTTTGTAAATTAGCCTTCTGCTCTTCAAGAATTTCCTTTGTATATTCCCCTCTATTAAAAGTTACAAAGGTGCAATTATTTAATACTAACTCTGGGTTTTTCCACTTTTCTATATCCATTAATGAATCTGCACCAGATATGAAGAAGACTTCAACATCTTCTTCCTGGTCCTTTAAATATTTTAAAGTTTCATAAGTATAGCTATATCCTTGCTTTTGTATTTCATAATCACTAATTTCAAATCCAGAATAATCTTTTATAGCCATTTTAACCATATCATATCTATAATTAGAATCTATTACTGGACTTTCTTTTTTATGTGGTGGATTTCCTGCAACCATAAATATAACTTTATCTAAATTTAAAGTTTCTTTAGCTTCATATGCAATATATAAATGTGCTAAATGTATGGGGTTAAATGTTCCACCCATCATACCATATCGTTTCATAATTATTTATTTTTTCCTTGAGGTAATTCTATTTTAGGCTTCTTTTCAGATTTTTTGTATAATACAATTTTACTTCCTATAGCCTGAACTCCTTCACATCCTATAAGTTTGCATATTTCATCTGAAACCTCTCTAGCTGCTAATCCGCTATTTTCTAAAACTTTTATTTTTATAAGTTCTCTAGCTTCTAGAGCTTCTTCTAATTGTCTTAAAAATGTTTCTTCAACACCATTTTTACCTATTTGGAATATTGGTGTCATTGTATTTGCAAGCCCTCTTAAATAAGCTCTTTGTTTTCCTGTTATCATTTACCTTATTCCTCCTATAATATGTACTCGAACTCGAAGTCATTTAATCTAACCATGTCTCCGTCTTGTACTCCCATTTCTCTAATTTGTTGTAATACTCCCTTATTATTAAGTACTTTATGGAAGTATCTTAATGAGTCTGCATCATGAATATTTACAGATGCAAGTAATCTATCAACAAATGATCCTGTAACAACATATGTGTTATATTCTTCGCCTTCTTCAACGTTGATTTCATACGTAAATCTCTTTTCTTCTTCAACGTATCTTTCTTCTTCCGGTATTTCTAAATCCATTATTGGAATTTCTGTTAACATCTTACCAGCTTCTTTAATAACTTCATCAACACCAGCTTTAGTTGCTGCTGACATCTTAAATACTTTATCGAATCCTAATTCATTAACTTTCTTCTTAAAGTCTTCAAACACTTCTTCATCATAAAGCATATCTGCCTTATTAGCTACAACGATTTGTGGTCTATCCCAAAGCTTTACAGAATATTTTTTAAGTTCTTCATTTATCTTAACAAAATCTTCGAAAGCATCTCTACCTTCAACTCCTGATATATCAACAACATGTATTAATAATCTTGTTCTTTCTATATGTCTTAAGAAGTCAAGACCTAATCCTACACCTTCTGCTGCACCTTCAATTATTCCTGGAATATCAGCCATAACAAATGAATTAATTCCTTCAGCTTTAACAACACCTAAATTTGGTTTTAATGTTGTAAAGTGATAGTTTGCTATTTTAGGCTTAGCTGCTGTAACAGTTGATAATAAAGTTGACTTTCCTACGTTAGGGAATCCAACTAATCCAACATCTGCAAGTAATTTTAATTCAAGCATTAAAGTTCTTTCTTCCGCTGGCATACCTGGTTCTGCAAAGTGTGGTGCCTGTCTTGTTGGCGTACAGAACTTACAGTTTCCTTTACCACCTTTACCACCTCTAGCAATAACATATGTGTCATCTTTATGAGAAAGGTCAGCAATAACTTTATTACTTTCAAAATCTCTAATAATAGTTCCCATTGGAACTCTTATGTATAAATCTTCTCCATCTTTACCATAACATTTAGAACCTGAACCATTTCCTCCAGATTCAGCTATAAATTTCTTCTTATATTTGAAGTCTAAAAGTGTTGTTAATCCAGTATCTACTGTAAATATAACACTACCACCTTTTCCTCCATCTCCACCATCTGGACCTCCTAATGGAACATATTTTTCTCTTCTAAATGTAACGGCACCATTTCCACCAGCACCTGATCTAACTAATATCTTGGCTCTATCTATAAACATAGTTACTATCCTCCTTGTAACTTCTTAATGTTAAACATAATAATTTATCTTTATTATTCCATAACATATATATTTTATAATAGTATATATAAAAAAGATATTTATTACAAGAATAAAAGCACCCTTACGGGTGCTTTTACCTATATAAAATATAATTATTCAGCTATTTCTTCAACGCTTACTGGGTAAACAGAAACTCTTTTCTTGTCTCTTCCCATTCTTTCGAATTTTACGATTCCGTCTTCCTTAGCAAATAAAGTGTCATCTCCACCCTTACCAACGTTTAGACCTGGGTGAATCTTAGTTCCTCTTTGTCTGTAAAGGATGTTTCCAGCTAAAACGAATTCTCCGTCTGCAGCCTTAGCACCTAATCTCTTAGATTCAGAATCTCTACCATTCTTTGAACTACCTACCCCTTTCTTGTGGGCAAATAATTGAAGGTTCATCATTAACATACTCATTACACCTCCTCGAATTTTATTTTTATATATTTATTCCGTCTATTTTTACCAAAACTAGCTTCAAGGGACATCATTAAGCTTTCTAAACTTTTTTCAAAGGTTAAAAGTAATACTTGCCCTTTTTCAATATCTTCTTCCTTAAGATTAGTTAAATCTAATGATAAAAAACCATCATTTATTTCATACTTTATTGGAAGTTTTAAAACCTCCTGCATACCTATTACAGCACTTTGAGATAATACTGAAACACTATTACAGATCATATCATATGCATCACCTGTAGTGCTTTCAATTTCTTCTCTTGATAAAGCATGACCTTCTATCTTAAATCCGAGCGATATATGTTTTTGCTTAAATATAATAACCTTAATCATAACTTAAAATTAAGCTTCGATTTTTTCGATTACTAATTTAGTGTAAGGTTGTCTGTGACCAGTCTTCTTTCTGTAGTCCTTCTTTGGCTTGTACTTGAAAACTGTGATTTTCTTAGCTTTTCCTTGAGCTGCTACCTTAGCAACAACTTTAGCTCCAGCAACTACTGGTGCACCAACTGTTAAAGTTTCTCCATTAGAAACAGCTAAAACCTCTGTTAATTCTACTGTTGATTCAACTTCAGCGTTTAATTTTTCAACGTATATTACGTCTCCTTCTTGAACTCTGTATTGTTTTCCTCCAGTTAATACTACTGCGTACATTAAAACACCTCCTCTTAAACGGTCTCGCCAATGTAGGTACAAAGATTTAACTTTGTTTTTATTAAAACCCGTTATGTGCGGTTTACATATGACATTTTATCATATAAAAATACATTTTGTAAAGAAATTTATTATACTTTTTCAATTGTTTTTATCTTGTACTTTTGGTAATTTTCTTTTTGATTAGAGAATATAAGTGGTTCAACCCTATACCCCTCTATATCATCAACAAAATTTAAATAAATTTCTTTATCTAATCCATTAATATTTTTCAAAAATTTAAATAAATCCCCTTTTACATCCTCTTCATAATTTTTATCTATTTCAACATAAAAATCATTTATAGAGTTCTCGTTTGAACATTTTATAATTTCATTTCTAATAAGAGTTTCTATATAAGACAATCTTAAAAGGAATCCATTACTTTTACATTTTCTACAAGGTTCTTCTAAATACTCATAAATAGATTTACCTTTTCTCTTTCTACTTATTTGAATTAAATCAAGTTCTGTAAAAGGAAAAATTTTAACATTTCCCTTATCTGCTTCTAAAGCCTTTTTAAGTTCTTTAAGTACAGGTATCTTTTGTTTTTCATCTCTCATATCAATGAAATCAACAACTATTATTCCACTTAAATTCCTTAATCTAATTTGTCTTCCAACTTCTTTCGCAGCTTCTAAGTTAGTTTGCATTATAGTTTTATTAAAATCTCTACCTTTTGTGTTTTTTCCACTATTAACATCTATTACATACATAGCCTCTGTTTTGTCTATTACAATATATCCACCACAAGGTATATTAACCTTTTTATGTCTTAATTTAATTATTTCTTTTTCTATACCACTATAATCAAATAAAGTTCTTGTACCTTCATATAGTTTAAACTCAACATTACTCTGATTATTAATTAGATTCTTTATCATTTCTAGAAATTCTAAATTGTCTACAACAATTTTAGTTTTTCTATTATCAAGTTCCTCAAAAAATCTTGTAATTAAACTGTTTGATTTAATCTTCCCTATATTTTTAGAGTATTTAAGCTTTCTTTCCATTTCATCTTTTTTATTTAAAAGATAATTTAGCTCTTCATTTAACTCTTCATCCGTTGCATTTTCAGCATCTGTTCTAAACACAATACCAATGCCTCTAATTGGATTTATAAGAGTAGTTAATCTTCTCTTTTGCTCTACATCAGAAATTCGTTTTGATAAAGTTATTCCCTCATCTCCTACTGTTAAAACAATAAATTTACCTAGTATGGTCACTTTATTACTAACTTTAGCACCTTTGTTCCCTAAAGGCTCCTTTAAGACTTCCACTAATAACTCTTGACCTTTTTTTATCCCAACTCTTTTTAACTCTTCACTATAATACATATAAGCTTCTTTTTCTAAACCTATATCTAAAAATACAGAATTAATTCCTGGAATTATGTTCTTAACTCTAGCTTTATAAACTTCTCCAATTTGTGGATTAATGGAGTCCTCTTCTACGAGGCACTCCATTAATTGATCCTGTTCTTTTACGGCAATTCTAATTAAGTTTTCTCTTTTTTCAATGAAAATTTCTCTCATATTAAAACTACCTTAAATCCCCTTATATAAAGGAACATATTTATTATTTTTTAATATATACATTTCTTCTCTCTTTATATTTACAAAAGAGTCCATATTAACTTCTGATATCTTACCTTTTAAATATGTCACTAAAAGATCTGCAGAAAGGTTTTCCCTACTTCCAGTTGCTATTAGAGTATTTAAAATTAATTCATTGTCTTTTACCCAATATTTAAATTCTTTAACAAAAGGCTTTATATCAGTAAGTTTTTCACCTTTTTTAGTTTTCTTAACTATTTCCCATTTACTTTCATTTAGAGTCTTCATCATTTCTTCTTCAACTTTAGAAGTTCCATTAAGTTTTACCTTAATTATATATCTAGCTCCATCTAAAAGTGCCATAGCTTGTGGTAATCTCTTAACATTTTCTACTATTTTAACAGGGATTGCATGTAAAAATTTAATTGTCGGAGGAGCACTTTCGTTTAATTTTTCTATAACTTCTCCTACTCCAAGAGATTTTGTTAAAACTAAATCTAAATATTCACCATCAGAGTAAACTCCAACTGAAAGTGGTTGTGCTATTGATAAAGACATATGAGGATTAAACCCCTTTGAATATTCAACTGGTAATCCTGATCTTTTTATTATTCTTTGAATAGTTCTCATTAAATCTAAGTGACCAATAAATTTAATATTCTCGCCTTTAGTAAATTTAATTACGTATCGCACCTTCAAAACACTTCCCTTCTTTAAAGTTTACGTTTATTCCACATCCTGTACAACCTTCTAAACAATTCTTAGTAAGCTCTGCTTTTTTCGCCTTTTCATTTTCTCTTTCAAGATACTTTCTATTAACTCCAATATCTATGAAATCCCATGGAAGTATTTCTTCATAACTTCTATCTCTATATACATAGAAATCTGGATCTAAATTACATTCAGACATAGCCTCATTCCATATATCCATATTGAAGTATTCTGACCAACCATCAAATTTAGCACCTTTTTCAAATGCTTTTATTAAAACATCACAAGTTCTTCTATCACCTCTTGCAAATACAGCTTCCATAAATGAAGTTTCTTGCTCATGATAGTTATAAACTATGCTTCTTGATTTTATAGCACCTCTAACAGCTTTGATTCTTTCATCAACTATTTCTGGTCTGGCCATTGGAGCCCATTGGAATGGAGTAAATGGCTTTGGAACTAATATAGATGTACTTACTGTAATCTTTAATCCTTTATTTCTAACATTCTTTGGAATTCCAAAGTAAACATCAGCCATTTTCTCTGCTAATTCACCAATTCCTGCTGCATCCTCTGTTGTTTCATAAGGTAATCCTAATATAAAGTATAATTTAATAGTACTCCATCCTGATTCAAAAGCACTCTTAGCAGCTTCTAAAATTCTTTCCTCAGTTAACCCCTTATTTATTATGTCTCTCATTCTTTGAGAACCAGCTTCAGGAGCAAAAGTTAATCCAGTTTTTCTAACTTTTTGAATTTCTTTAATTAGATCTACTGAAAAAGCATCAACTCTTATTGATGGAAGGGCTATACCTACTTTATCTCCTTCATGCTCTAAAATTAAACTAGATATTAAATTTTGAATATTAGAGTAGTCACAAATACTTAAAGAAGCTAATGACACTTCATTATATCCAGTAGCTTTAAGAGCTTTCCTAGCTTGTTCTAATAAAGTATTTGTAGTTTTCTCTCTAACAGGTCTATAAATCATTCCTGCTTGACAGAATCTACAACCATTAGTACATCCTCTAGCTGTTTCTAATACAACTCTATCATGAACTATTTCAGTGTAAGGAACTATCATTTCATCAGGAAATGCTACTGAATCAAAATCATTAACTATTCTCTTTTTAACTTTAGCTGGAACATCTTCATATTTAGGCTTAAACTCTTTTATAGTTCCATCTTCGTTGTATGTAACATCATAAAGACTTGGAACATAAATTCCACCTATCTTTGATATTTCTCTTAAGAATTCCTTTTTATTAACTTTTCCATTAGCTTTATGTCTTGCATAAACCTCTAAAACATCATTCATCATTTCTTCACCTTCACCAATTTCGAAGAAATCTACGATATCATATAAAGGCTCTGGATTATATGCACAAGGTCCTCCAGCCATAATTATTGGCTCATCTTCGCCTCTTTCACTTGATCTTATAGTTATTCCTGACATATCAAGCATATTTAATATATTTGTATAACTCATTTCATATTGAAGAGTAAATCCTAACATATCAAATTTATCTAATGAAGTTTTAGTTTCTAAAGAAAATAACTTTATATCATTTTCTCTCATTAATGCTTCCATGTCTGGCCATGGTGTAAACACTCTTTCACAATATGTATCTTTTCTTTCATTTATAGTATGATATAAAATTCTTGTTCCTAAGTGAGACATTCCCACTTCATATACATCAGGAAAACAAAATGCAAATCTTATATTAACATCTTCTGGATTTTTTATAACTTGATTTAATTCCCCACCTACATATCTAGATGGCTTTTCTACTTTACATAAAATATCATCAGTTATTTTATTCATAAGCACCCTCCTTTAATTTATCAACAAACTTACTCATAACAACTTAAAATATTGCTAAGCAATATTTTAAATTAAGAAATTAAGCTTTTGAACAACACTTCGCTAGTTCAAAATATTAAGAGTTGCCTACGACAACGTTAAGAGCCTTCGGCTAAATAAAGAAAAAATAAGTTGAAAACTTATTTTCAGATTAATTTCTTAATGTTGCCACAGGCAACTCTTAACTGCGTTTAATTAGTATCAACTATATTAAACTCCTTAATTGGCCACAAGGCCCTTAATATATTTCTAAGCTTGTAACTGTCATAATTATCTTTACTATTCTAGCATACTAATCATAAAAAAGTAAACTAATTCGAAACCTTGTTCCTAATATCAAAATATTCCTCTAATGTAATATTTCCATAAAGTTTTAATGCTTCTATAAGTTCATCTTCGTGCATTATAAACAAAAGCCTTAAATCATCATCTAGAACATAAAAAGAATTAAATCTATTTTTATCTATTATTGCCATAACATTTGCTAAACCCAATTTGTAATATACTGATATACTCTTATTTTCAATATACTTATTTCTTAATAGCTTATTTCTTTTTACAAATATATTTCCCATTAATATATACATAGCTGACTTTTTTTCACTTCTAGTTATTAAATAAATTATTATTGCTGCAATAATCAAACTAATATTTATACCTTTATTATATATAAATATAACTAAAGAAATAGTAATTAGCCCTAATGCTATCATATAACTGATTTTAGAAATTATATCAGTAACCTCTTTATACAATATTTTTTCCGATAATATAATTTCTAACACTCTAGAACCATCTAAAGGATATGCTGGAAGAATATTAAAAAATAATAAACTTAAATTAATATTAATCATTTTATCTACTATGCTATTATTAATTATTAAACCAACAAAAAAAAATATACATGCAACGGCTAGATTCATACATGGTCCAGCTAAATATATTTGAATTTTTTCCCTCTTAGATAATTCATCAATATTTATAAATTCAGCACTTGTACCATATATATGAATTTTAAAATTATTGAATTTACAGCCATTCTTTTTAGCTATAACTATATGAGATATTTCATGAAGAAATATGCTTATAAATGCTAAAATAATTGATTTATTTAAACTAAGAAGTATAAAAAATAATATAATTTCAGCTAAAACACTTTTTTTCCATCTATCCATTTACAGCTCCTTTATAGACTCACATTATATTAATAACCACCTTTCTTTCAGGACTTTTTATTTTAAAAATCAGCTTTTCCTCCATTTAAGCTTGTTTTTATGTAATTATTTATCTTGTTTAATATTTCTGAAAAATCAAAGGATTCAATTTTTTCATTTTCAATACTATAGGTCGTATCATTCATTACTGCTTTTACATTTTTATAAGAATCTTGTTCACCTGGAGAATATTTTAAATAAAAAGCTGCCATAAACATAAATATAACAACAACTAATTGATAAATAAAAACATTAACCATACTTGAAAAAAAATCCTTCTTTTGATCCTTCTTCATTCCATTTCCGTATACATCTTCAAATGTATTTCTTCTATAAACAGGAGAAGTATTTCCTCCTAAGTTCTTATTTTGTAATTCTTGATAGTATCTTTTGTATTGGCTATTATAACTACTCATTCTTTCCTCCTAAAAAATTGCTTATTAGATTATATTTTTATAAGCAAAAAAATATGCAATATATTGTATCTACAATATATTGCATATTTAACTCATTTAAAAATTCAATTTTTTTCTTCTCATACCTATATTAATGACTAATCCTAATGAAAGAATAGTTGTTGCTAAGGAACTTCCTCCATAGCTAACTAGTGGCAATGTTATTCCTGTAATAGGCATCAACCCTATAGTCATTCCGATATTTTGCCATATTGCAAACAAGAAATATGAAATCATTCCAGTTGTCAATATAGTTCCAAATAGGTCCTTTGCTGTCCGTGCTATATTGATCATCCTTGATATAAGTATTCCATATAAAGCTAATAGACAAATAGCTCCAAATGTTCCCCATTGCTGACATATCTGACTAAAGATAAAGTCTGTTTGTATTTCTGGAACATATTGTGATGCATATCCACCTGTTCCATCATTAGCTAGTGAGTCAAGAGTTCCAAAGAAGCCTCCTGATCCAATTGCTATAAGAGACTGCCTTAAATGATATCCTGAACCTGAAGTATCAGTTTCTGGATTTCTAAATGATGTTATTCTTCTTTTTTGATAATCTTGTATTAATCCTGAATTCCATACTAATACAATTCCTACTACTAAAGCTCCTAGACCACCTATTATTATTCTTTTATCTAGTCCACCTATAAAGAAAACACCTAAAACCATGAAGAACAATACCATTGTCATCCCCATATCTGGTTGAATTACTATAAGCCCTGCTGGTATTATGGCATAAAAAGCTAGTACAAAGAAATTTTTAAAATTATTTATTTCCCCATCCATGTCTTCTAGTTTTTTACCCATCATCATAACAGTTGCAATTTTTGCTAATTCAGCTGGCTGAAATGATAATGGTCCTAATCTTATCCACCCTTGAGCACCATTAATAGTTGAACCTATTATTAAAACTAAAACTAACAACGCAATTGATGTCCAATAAAAGATCGGTGTAAATGCTTTGATTATTGAATAATCTATTGCTAATACAAAATACAACAATAATATTGCGCCTATAAAAAATATTGATTGCTTTATTGGAAATACCATTCCACCAGTAGATGCTTTTTTAGCAAGATATATATTAACTATGCCGAACATCGTTATCAATACTATAGATATAAACATCCATATATCTACTTTTTTTAGATTCTTTAAATTCAGTTTAAACTTTGATAAAGGTATCATAATTTTACCTCCTTGAATTTATACTTACTTATTATATCCTATTTCATACTTTTTCTCCATAAATAATTATATTACTACATATAAAATTCATAAACTTTTAAGAATTACTAACCTTCTAATTTATATTTTATTTTATATATATTTCAAGCCACTTATACTCAATTTAAACTTATTTAAATAATCTACTATCCTTATATCCCTATATTATTTATATAACATTTTTGATATTAACTTAATTTAAAAGAGACTGTTATTACTTTTAACAGTCTCTCTATATTATCTATTCCTTATATTTTTTATTGGAATATTGGCAATTAGCGCTGGTGAACCTTCTCCTTCAATATCATCACTTCTATTTAATGATATCTCTACATCATTAGCATCTATTTCTATATACTTAGAAATAACCTCTAATATTTCTTTTCTTATCTTATCTAAAGTTTCAGGAGCTAAATCACCTCTATCATGAATAAGTATTAACTTTAACCTATCTTTAGCTACTTCCTTTGGTGTAGTTTTGTTAGAAAATACCCTTAATAAATCCATACCGCCCTTATCCCCCTAGTTTTTTCTAAAAATCTTTTTTATAGCTGAAAAGAATCCTGTAGATTCTGATCCTAGTTTCATTAAAGGAACTTCTTCACCTGTAATTCTTTTAGCTATATTTCTAAATGCTTGACCTGAAAGAGCTTTCTCATCTAAAACTATAGGTTCTCCCTTATTAGTTGAAACAGTTATACTTCTATCATCAGGTACAACTCCTAACAATTTAACAGATAAAGTTTCTATAATATCTGATACGTCAAGCATATCTCCTCTTTTTGTCATTTCATAATTTAATCTGTTAACTATAACAGTGTGATCTTCTAAACCTTTTGCATCTAATTTCCCTATTACTCTATCAGCATCTCTAACTGAAGTAATTTCTGGGTTGACCACTACTATAGCCTTATCTGCACCAACAACAGAATTTTCAAATCCTTGTTCAATTCCAGCCGGTGAATCAATTAACACATAGTCAAATTCTTCTTTAAGCTTATTAACTAAATCAAACATATCTTGTGCTCTTATATCATCTTTGTCTTTTGTTTGAGCTGTTGGTAGTAAACAAAGATTAGTATATCTCTTATCTTTTATTAATGCTTGTTTTAATCTACATCTATTTTCAATTACATCTATTATTGTATAAACTATTCTATTTTCTAATCCCATTAGTACATCAAGATTTCTTAATCCAGTGTCTCCATCAACTACCACAACCTTTTTTCCTAACGCTGCTAATGCAGTTCCTAAATTTGCCGTTGTTGTAGTCTTTCCAACTCCACCTTTTCCTGATGTAACAACAATCGAAATTCCCATGTAAATCCCTCCACTTTAGTAAATATATTTATTTGGTAAATATGGTTCTACTACTATATAACCATCCTTTATTTTGGCAACCTCTGGATAAGACGGCTTTAACCCATCATCCGGTGATACAGTTAATATATCTGAAATCTGCATTAATTCAGGTTGCATAAAAAATGCAGCTATTATGGATTTCTTATTTCCTCCAGTACCAGCTCTTACATGTCCTTTAATACTTCCAAGAACTATAATATTACCTCCTGCAGAAACTTCAGCTCCACTATTAATATCACCTATTATAATAATATTCCCAGGATAATCAATAGATTGTCCCCCTCTTATTGTTTTCTTGATAAATTTAGTTTTTCCTTCATTAACTCCATTAAAAAATTTAATTGAATTATTTTCTTTAACCTTATTGATATCATCAAAAATGCAATCTTTTATATCTATTTTTTGAAATAATTCTTCTTTTAATCTTAATATTTCACAGTTATCAATATGTTTAAGATTGGCTATTATTTTTAATATAGAATTTTTATAAAAGCCTTTGTTTTTTGATAGACTAGATATTAATACTTCTAACATATCATCAAAGCTTATAAATTTCTCCATATCTATTATAACATTTACTCCATCTTTATTGCCTTTTATCTGTATTCTTTCATCCTTCATTGGTCATCCTCCACCAACTAAAAACTCAATTTACTTTTAATTATATCATATAACTACAATTAAAAACATAATCTGATTAAAACTATTGTAATTTTTCTACAAAATAACACTTATTTTACTAATATATGTATTATTAATTGTACTTTAACTCTCTCGTCAAGTAAATCCGTAAGAATTTTTTCTAAAAAAATAAGAGAAGTTATTATTAGACCTCTCTTATTTTTAATATATTTATTCACTTTGTTGTTCTTGTTGAACTTCTTGTTCTTGTTGTTGATTTTCTTCTAATGCTTCTTGATTATTATCAGCTGGTGCTCCTAAAACATACTTTTGGAAAGTTTCTGAAGTTGCTGCATAATTAGGATTCATAGCTAACAATTCATCTTTAAAGAAAGCTTCATATATCCCCTTATGAACATATGCACTATTTGCACCTCTATTTCCATCATAAATAGTTGAGAATATAGCAATTTGTGGATTATCCATTGGTGCAAAACTTATATAGTTTGCATATGCTTTTCTTCCTTGGAATTCATATTGTTCTGAAGTTCCAAAGTCAGCTGTTCCTGTCTTACCACAAACTTCAATAGGAAAATTAGCAAATAATGAATAGTTAGTAGCATTTGATGGTGATGTATTAACTCTTCTCATTCCCTCTTTAACTGCCTGTAATATATCTCCATCAATTGGATTACTTTCTATTACTTCTGGTTTAAACTCCTGTATAACCTCACCTGTAGGCGATGTTACCTTATCAACTATAGAAACCTTATAACGAGTCCCACCATTTGCTAAAGTGGCAACATAGTTAGCCATTTGTAATGGAGTAAATGCATTCATACTTTGTCCAATGGCGTCTTGAACTAAGTTTATTGGTGATTTTATTTCTGCTGCTTGGTTTGTTACAGTAAAGTAAGCAATTGCATTTGCTACTGTTTTTGCCTGAGCATCAATATCTACCTTTTTATTGTTAGCAGCTTCATAATTAGCCACATTTTCTTTATATTTATCAGATATTTCCATTATTTTCTTTACAGTGCTAAGTATGCTTTTAGCATATTCATCTTGACTAGTAATTTGCTCATCAGTCCCAACCTTAAGTAATGTTTCTTTAACATTATCTTTTAAACTAGTTTTTAACTGCTTTAACTCATCCGAATCAGTACTTATATCACTAATATCAAATGGCACAAATGTGAAACCATAATATACCCCTTCTTCAAGAGCTGGAACCAAACTGTATTTTGCATTTGTTGCAAGACTTCTTCTCCATGATACAAAGTTATATGTTTGACCAAAGTTTTCATATATTTGAATTCCTGTAGATGCTGTTTTACCTTGTTCTACACCTAATCCAAATTTCCAAGCATAACGAGCTAAGGAGTCAAGAGCATCTATATTGGCACCATTTTTAACATATAATCTAATAGCTGTTTCATAGAAGAAATAGTTAGATGATACCTCAAGAGCTTTTCTTACATCAGTAGTTCCATGACCTGTCTTTTGAAAGTTTTCAAGTACCTGTTTTCCTGTATATTCACTACTCCAAACTCCAACGTCATTAACTGTGTCATTTTCAGTTATAGCACCATCAGTTAAACCAGCTACTGCTGTTAATGGTTTAAATGTAGAACCTGGTGGAACTAAACCTTGTGTCGCATAGTTAAACATAGATCTTGGATAAAGGTCATATTTATCATATCTCACTCCATCCTCATTCACAGGAAATAAGTCATCTAAAGTCCCCTTAGCTCCGCTACTTTGAATATGTTGTGTTCCAAATGATTCATAGTCAGGATTAAAGTATTCATTGTATTTTTCTGTAGTTAATTCACTAGGAATAGCAAAATCATTAGGATCAAAATCCGGATAGCTTGCCATAGCAATAACTCTACCTGTATTAACCTCTATAGCAACAACTGCCCCCCTTGTAGCACTAGATAATCCTTCTGATTGTAATTTAAGAATTTGATCCTTTAATGCTTCTTGAGCAGCATATTGTACATTTTTATCTATTGTTAAGTGTACATTATTTCCTGGATAAGATTCTAATTTAAATAACTCTTCTGTTGTTCTTCCTTGAGAGTTTACCTTTACAGTAGTGCCACCTTTTGTTCCCCTTAATTGTTCTTCAAATGCTGACTCTATTCCAGATACACCAATTAAATCAGTAGATGTATCATATCCTCTTAATTCATAACTTTCTTTTTGAGAACTACTTATGGAAGATACATATCCTACAACCCCTGATGCAAGTGTACCGTATGGGTAATATCTAACAGGTTTTAAACTAACATTAATTCCTGGTAAATCATTTAATTGTTGATATACAATAAAAGCAGTATCTCTATTTATATTACTTGCTATTGTTATATTAGAATAACCACTAAAACTTCCCATTTTTATAGCATCTTTTATAACTATATATCTTCTTATTTGTTGTATAGGATATTCTTTTAACAAGTCATCTAATATTTCTTTACCAGTAGCATTTTTATACTTTTTAGCTAATTCAGTTGCTTGTTCTGAAGTGTAATTTTCTGGCAATAACAATTTGTATAAATCATATGATTTTACAAGATAATAAAAAGTATCTTCTGCAGATATTTCCATAAGTGCATCATTAACTTCATTTATCTCTTCATCTGTATAGTCGCCTTCTTTATTTTTAAATTTTTCTTCTTCTATATCTTCATTTAAACCTCTATCTCTTTTGAATCTTATTTCAAGGGTTCTTCTATTAGATTCATTGTCAGTTTTAAAATCAAAATATATATTTCCGCTATCATCAACTTTAAGCGCTAAATCATCCTGAAAACTTTCACCATTGTCTTCTAATATTTTAAAAACTTTATCCATGGTCGTATAGAATGCCTTAGTTGAATCTATAGTTTCCATATAAGTTAAAGTATAAGTTTGCTTATTAGTTGCTATAACATTTCCTTCACTATCATATATATTTCCTCTTGGAGCTTCTTCTGAAATAAATTTAGTAGAACTTACATCAGCCTTTTCTTTGTAATCATCATATTTGTATACTTGAAGATATAATAACTTGGCAACAATAGTTCCCATCATTATAAACATAATTATATACAAAACAGAATATCTGGAATTTTCCTTATTTTTTTTAGGTTTATTAACTATCATTTAAACCTCCATGTATTCCTATCTAGATATTTATCTAAATTTTTTAAAATTAAAGTATAGAAAAGCATCATGCAAATAGCATTTAATACACATGAAATTAATGCTACAGGTATGTTAATTGTTTGAGAAAATAGTTTAAATATAATTACTACTCCTAAAACCTTTAATATTGAAATACCTAAAGCTGTCAAAACTGGCACTAGTCTATTTTCCTTAAATATACTTTCTCCTATTTTTGCACATAAAAAACATAAAAGCATATTTAAAAATAAATTTACCCCGAAACCTGAAAAGAAAAATATATCTTGTAAAAATCCACTTACTATTCCTATAAAAATAGCCTCTTCTTTACCTCTTATAATTGAATAGGCTATAGCGAATACAAATAATAAACTTGGGAAAGATCCTTTTATTGAGTAGTAAGGCAATAAAGTATTATCAATAATTAACAAGACTATTAATATAATTATTAAATATAATCTCTTCATACTTCTACTCCCCAATATTAATTTCTTCTTTTGGAACTACAACAAATAATTCCTCAAGTTTATTAAAATCTACATATGGCTTAACAACAGCCTTTTTCATAATTCCAACGCTATCCACTTCTACTGAAACTACTTCCCCAATTCTAATTTCTTGTGGATACATTCCTCCAAGTCCAGATGTTAAAATTACATCTCCTTCTTTTATTTCAGAATCAATGGGAATATTTGATAATATAGCTATATTTTTATTTTTATTATCTGTAGCTCCTTGCAATATTCCTGTTGTCTCTCTAGTACTTTCTACCATAGAAGCTACTGCAATATTTTCATTTAATATAGTTTGAACTATTGAATAATTACTTTCTGATTTTGTAACTTTTCCAACTAACCCTGCTGGAGTTATGACTATCATGTCCTTTTTTACGCCATCATTAATGCCTTTATCAATTATATATCCATTAGAAATATTTCCTCCACTATATCCAACTATATTACACCCTAAATAATTATAGTTTTGGTGAGCTTCAGAATAATCAAACATTTCCCTTAATCTTGTATTTTCATCTTTCATTCTATTATATTCAATTAACTGATTTTCTAATTCTGCATTTTTTGCTGCGAGTTCTTTATTTTCTTGCTTTACTTTTGAAAAATTAATAAAAAAATCAAAAGATTCCTTTAGCTTATCGTTTGCATTATAAATTATCTTTTGTAATGGACTAATAACACTACCTACACCACTAGATATAATATTTGAATTGCTTTTTAAACTGAAAATAATTATGCCTAAAAAGGCAACTGACAGTACCACTATAGTTACTGCCAGTTTATTTTTAAAAGGTTTCATTATTGCCCTCTTTGAGTCTTGCTTAATTCATCAAAATTCTCTAGTGCTTTTCCTGCTCCTAAAACAACGCAATCTAATGGTGTCTCAGCAATATGAACAGGCATGTTTGTTTCGTGGTTTATTAATTTATCTAGCCCTTTTAGTAAGGCTCCGCCTCCAGCTAACATTATTCCTTTTTCCATTATATCAGCTGATAATTCTGGTGGAGTCTTTTCTAATGTAGTTTTTATTGATTCAATAATTGAATATACTGGCTCTTTTAATGCTTCTCTTATTTGATCTTCTGTTATTGTAACTATCTTTGGAAGACCTGTTATCATATCTCTTCCTTTAATATCCATAGAAGCATTTTCATCATCTATCTTATATGCTGATCCTAATTCCATTTTTATTTGTTCAGCTGTTCTTTCACCGATCATTAAGCTAAACTCTTTTTTAACATATGCTATTATTGCTTGGTCTAACTCATCTCCAGCAACTCTTAATGATTTGCTAGTTACTATTCCTCCTAATGAAATAATAGCAACTTCAGTAGTTCCTCCACCAATATCAACTATCATACTTCCTGTAGGTTCTCCAACTGGAAGTCCTGCTCCAATAGCTGCTGCCATTGGCTCTTCCATTAAAACAACATCTCTTGCTCCAGCAAATTTTGCCGCTTCTTCAATAGCTCTTCTTTCTACTTCTGTTACTCCTGATGGATAACATACTATTATTCTTGGACTAGTAAATGCACTTTTACTTGTTACTTTTTCTATTAATTTTTTAAGCATAGTTTGTGCAACATCAAAATCTGCTATAACACCATCTTTAAGAGGTCTTATTGCAACTATGTTTCCTGGTGTTCTACCTATCATAAGTTTTGCTTCTTGACCAACTGCTAGAGGTTTTCTTGTATTACTATTTATTGCTACAACTGAAGGTTCACTTAACACAATCCCTTTTCCTTTAACAAAAACAAGTGTGTTAGCTGTTCCTAAATCTATTCCCATATCCTTATTACTACTGAAAAATCCCATATGAATTCCCCTTTCAATTATATAATTCCTTTTTCCTTTAAACTAACATATTTATTATTACCAATTATAATATGATCTAACAATTCAATGCCCATAATTTTTCCACATTCCTTTAATCTAAGAGTTATATTAATATCTTCTTTACTTGGATTTGGATCTCCTGATGGGTGGTTATGACAAACTATTATATTTGCACTTCCTCTCTGAATTGCCTCTTTAAAAACTTCTCTTGGATGAACTACAGATGAGTTCAATGTTCCTTTAAATACATCTTTAGTTCCTATTACAATATTCTTAGTATTCAATAGTATTAATTTAAATACTTCTTGTTTAAAATTGCTCATTTCATTAATTAATAATGTTGAAACATCTCTAGGCGACGAAATCTTAAAGTTTTCTCTTTGAGACCTTAAAGTTCTGAACCTATTGAATAACTCCATCATAGCAATTATCTGACAAGCTTTTACTTTCTTAATACCTTTAATTTTACTTGCTTCTTCAAAACTTACATTTAAAAGTCCGTCTAAACCATCTAGCTCAATTAGTAACCTTTTACTTAAAGCTATGACGTTTTCTCCTTTTGTACCTGTTCTTAATAATATAGCTAATAGCTCTTCGTTACTTAAACTTTCTACTCCAAACTGAAGTAATTTTTCAACTGGTCTTTCGTTTAATGGTATATCATTTACTCTTATATTTTCTGCCATAAGCACTCCTTTTAAGTAATAATATCCATCCCCCGAATTATAAAATTTCTTTTATCATTTTGTTTAGTAAGTTTAATGGTAATCCAACTACATTATAGTAACATCCATTTATACTTTTAACGAATACCCCACCGAAGCCCTGTATTCCATAAGCCCCTGCCTTATCCAAACATTCTCCAGTGTCTATGTATTTCCATATTTCCTCATCTGAAAGCTCTGAAAAATAAACCTCTGTATACAGACATTCACTTTTTACTGCTTTTGTAGTATTATTAATAACTGTTACTCCAGAATATACCCTATGCACATTATTACTTAGTGACTTAAGCATTCTAAAAGCATCATCTTTATCTTTGGGTTTTCCAAGAACTTTATTATCTATAACAACTATAGTATCCGCTCCTATTATTATAGAATCTTTACTACAATTTAATGCCACTGACTTAGCTTTTCCCTGAGATAATGTTTTAACATATTTTTCTATGTCATTATTAACTTGTACTGAATCTTCATCAAAATCGCTAACTCTAACTTCAAAATCCCTTACTATCCTAGATAATAACTCTTTTCTACGCTCTGAAGCAGATGCCAATATAAATTTCAAAATATCACATCCTACAGTCATTTATTAAGTATTATTCCCAATTTAACGTTAGTCTTACACCTGACTTTAAAATTTAATTTAAAACACAATAAAAAAGAGGTAAATTCTTGTCACCTATCTTTATTTCTAATATAGTTTATCACTTAATAGATATTCAAACAAGCATTTTCCTCTTTTTATATATGAATTTTTTGTAGAATATTATATAAATTATCCTTAGTTGTAAATATATTTTTTACATTTATTGATATATATTCATTCTTTTTTTCTATTTATTAAAGTTTAATAAAACTTTATATAAATATTGCATTTCATTAGAAACATTTTCCTTACTTATTTCGGTTCCTAATTCATTAATATGTTTTTTTAAATCAGATAAAACTTCATATTTATCTCCTTCTTTTATATCATCTAGTTTTCTAACCCATTCTTTAAAATCTGTAGTATCTACTGATTTTACATCATCTTTAAATGCAGTATCTAATATTTCTAAATATCCATCATATATTCCAGCTATTTGGCTTTCGATAGCATTACTACTATTTAAGTTAAATTCAACTTTAGCACACTCAATTCCACTTGAAGTTAACTTATCTATGACAGCTTGCCCTTCATCAGCTGTATAAATACCTGCTAAAACTTTAAATTTATCTGCATCATTATATATAAAAGCGCCATATCCACTAGCTATTTTATTAAATGCTTCTTTTGCATTATCTTCTTGCGCAAAGTACCCACATTGAATAGCCATAAAACTAGTATTAATAGTTCCTTGACTAACTTCAGAAGATTGATTATTATTTTCCACTTCAGCACTTACTGGAGTATCTGCATCTCCATCTGAAACTTCATTACTTACATTTTCCGAATTATCCGTCTGCACTTGTTCACTCTTATTACTAGCATCTGCTGTACTTGCATTATTTAATGGTAAAAAATGAATTATAACATTTGCAAGCAATACTCCAACTATTATTACAAATACGCTCATTCCAATAAAAGATAGAATAAATTTTAAAATGTCATTATTTTTCTTTTTCTTATAGTTATATCTTGTATACCTCACTTTCTCATCCTCCTCAATCATTAATTTATTATGTTTTTACTTATTACATTACAATATATTCATTAATATTTACTTATATACATAACAATTAATTTTTCTCATAAATTTAAGTTTCAGTTAAATAAAAGTGCGAAACACTTTAGAGTTAAGAGTAAATAGTTAATAGTGAATAGTTAATGTTGAAACTGCTATGGTAGTTTCTTAAACTCTTCACTCTTACCTCTTAACTTTCTAAAGTGCTTCGCACTTAGATAAAAAGCGAAGACATTATGTCTTCACTTTTTTTACTATTTAATTTCTTTAAGTATCGCTTTTAAATATTCATAACAATTTTTCACTGATGAAATACTCATATGCTCATCAGGAGTGTGAACATCATAAAGATTTGGTCCAAAGCTTATCATGTCAAGATTACCTAATTTCTCATTAAATAATCCACATTCAACACCTGCATGAATTGCTACTATCTTTGCTTCTTTTCCGTAAAGATCTTTATGAACCTTTTGGCAAATTTCTCTTATTTGTGAATCAGGATTATATTCCCATGCTGGATAGTCTGATGTAGTTGTGAATTCTCCTCCTAAAAGTTCAACTATAGTTTTACTTCTTAAAACTATTTCTTCTTTTAATGATGGCACAGAACTTCTTATTGCTGAATCAAATTCTACTGTTGTATCATTAGTAGTTAAAACACCTAAGTTAGTTGAACTTTCTACTAAACCATCTATCTCTACACTTTTTGAATTTATTCCATTTGGATATAAGTATAATAAATTTAAAACTTTATTAGTACATTCATCTGTAAATTCTCTTTCTATATTATCAGTAGCTACTGAACCTTCTATCTTTAATCCTGGATCTTGAGTTCTTAATTCATTACCTATAATATCGTTCCAATTTTTTATTACATTTATAACTGTATCTTCGTCACTAGCATTTATAGATATAATAGCTTCAGCTTCCCTTGGAATTGCATTGTTCTTAGATCCACCACTTAAATTAACAAGATTAAATTTAACCTCTCTTGATAAACCTTTAAGAACTCTACCTAGAATCTTATTTGAATTTCCTCTTTCCTTAATTATATCCATACCAGAGTGACCACCTTTAAGTCCTGATACGTTTATTTTTACTAGCTTTTTATCTTTAATATCTTGTTTTTCTATGTTGATAGTTGCTGTACTTCTTATTCCACCAGCACAACTTACTAAAAGATATCCTTCTTCTTCATTATCTAAATTTATTAATATTTTACCATCAATATGTTCTTTATTGATAGCCATTGCTCCAGACATTCCTGTTTCTTCATCTGTAGTAATTAATACTTCTATTGGTGGATGTGGAATATCTTTTGAAGCTAATATTGCCATAGCATAAGCAACTGCAATACCATTATCGGCTCCTAATGTTGTATCTGTTGCATATATATAATCATCTACTATTCTTAGTTTTAATGGATCTTTTTCAAAATCATGTTCTACACCATTATTTTTTTCACAAACCATATCCATATGACCTTGAATAATAACAGTTGGAGCATTTTCATATCCTTTAGTTCCTGGCTTTTTTATTATAACATTTAATGCTTTATCTTGAATTGACTCAAGACCTAGGCTTTTACCGAAATTTAATAAATAATCACTTATTCCTTTTTCATTTCCTGATCCTCTTGGAATATTTGAAATCGCCTCAAAATACTCAAAAACTTCTTTTGGTTCTAAATTTTGTAAAATATTCATTTTTAAGTCTCCTTGCTGTTTAATTATGTTAAAATAATTATATATTAATTAGTATATCATATCTATATAGTAGTTAAATTTATTCTATATAATTTTTATTTTAATTAAAGTGAGGTGGTTTTATGCAAAAGACTAAAATGATTTTTACAATCGGGCCTGCAAGTGATAATGAAACAATATTAACTGAATTTATTAAGATTGGTATGAATGTAGCCAGGTTAAACTTTTCCCATGGAACTCATGAAACTCATAAAAATAAAATAGAACTAATAAAAAAAATTAGAACTACTCTCAATACTCCAACCGCTATAATGTTAGATATTAAAGGTCCTAAAATAAGAACACATAATTTTATTAATGATGGTGTACAATTAAAGGCCGGACAGAATTTCACATTTATATGTGGTAAAGAAATATTAGGAGATGCTAACTCCTGCTCTATTACTTATGAACAACTATATAAAGATGTAAATATTGGTGGAACAATACTAGTGGATGATGGATTATTAGCTTTTGAAATCTTAGATATTAAAGATAATGATATAATCTGTAAAGTATTAAATGATGGTATTATCAAAAACCACAAAGGTGTAAATGTACCTAACGTTAGCATTAATTTGCCTTCTGTAACAGAAAAAGATAAAGATGATTTAATTTTCGGATGTAAAATGAGAGTAGATTTTGTAGCTGCCTCATTTGTTAGAAAAGCATCAGATGTTTTAGAAATAAGAAATCTATTAAATTCTCATTCTGGTGAAAATATTCAAATAATAGCTAAAATAGAAAGTCAAGAAGGGGTAAATAATATAGACTCTATATTAGAAGTTGCCGATGGAATAATGGTTGCTAGAGGTGATATGGGAGTTGAAATTCCAATAGAAAGAGTTCCTATTATTCAAAAGAATATAATAAAAAAATGTAATGAAGCAGGAAAGATTGTTATTACCGCAACCCAAATGCTCGATTCAATGATAAGAAATTCACTTCCTACAAGAGCTGAGGCCTGTGATATATGTAATGCTATTTTTGATGGAACAGATGCAATTATGCTAAGTGGTGAAAGTGCTAGTGGCCTATATCCAATAGAAGCTGCAAAAACAATGTCTAAAATAGCTAAAGAAACTGAAGCTCATCTAGATTATAATTACTTAAATCAAAGGTTAAAGGAGCCAGCCATGTATGATTTTGCCGAAGCTATAAGTTATTCAACTTGTAGAACGTCTAATGTTCTCCATGCTAAAGCTATAGTTGCAGCAACTAATTCTGGCTCAACTGCGAAGCTTGTTTCAAAGTATAAACCTAAATGCCCTATTATAGCCATAACTCCTCATGCTGAAGTTATGAGAGGATTGAGCTTGAACTTTGGAGTATTTCCAGTACTCTGCCAAGAATTTGAAACTACAGATGATATTCTAACTGAAGCAAAAACAGTTGTTAAAAATCTAAATATAGGTCATGAAGGTGATGATATTATAGTAGCTGCAGGTATGCCAACTAATTATACTGGTGGAACCAATATGCTTAAGATAGAAAAGATTTAGATAAAAAATTAAAAGTAATGATATTATCATAGTAAAAAATATCATTACTTTTTTATTTATCAATTTATTTTAAAATTAGTTAAATAATCCTTTGAATAAATCTCCTAATGTAACATCATCATCGTTATCATTATATTGTAAATATTCATTTGATCTTTCAACTGCATCTTTAATACTTAAAGAAATTCTCTTATCTTCTTTGTTAACATCAAGAACTTTAACTTTAACCATTTGTCCTATTTCAAGAACATCTGAAGGTTTAGCTATGTTTTCATCTGTAATTTCATTTATATGAACTAATCCTTCAACTCCAGGGAATAATTCTACAAATGCTCCAAATGACATAAATTTAACAACTTTACCCTCTATTACATCACCAGTTTTTATATTATCAGCATGAACTTTCCAAGGTTCCTTGTCTACGTCTTTTAATATTAGAGATACTCTTTCATGTTCTGGATCTACATCACCTACAAATACAGTAACCTTATCTCCGACATTTACTATATCCTCAACTTTTTTAACTCTTTCCCATGCTAAATCATTGATATGAATTAATCCAGTAATTCCACCAATATCTACAATAGCTCCAACCTTAATTATCTTCTTAACTGTACCTTCTCTCTTTTCACCACTTTTTACAGTTTTCCAAAGTTCTTTTTTCTTAGCTTGATAAGCTTCTTCTTCTAATACTCTTCTAGAAGCAACAACTTTTCTATTTCTTAAATCTAATTCTGTTAACTTAACTTCAATTTCTTTTCCTAATAAAGTATTTAACTCTATTCTTTCTCTCGAAGCTAATGAAGCTGGAATAAATACTCTAATTGATCCATAGTATGCAACTAATCCACCTTTAACTTCTTCTTTAACTAAAACCTTTATAACCTCTTCATTTTTAAAAGCCTTTTGTAAATCTTCCTTTTCAGTTATTTGTAATGCTCTTAATCTTGAAAGCTGAACATATCCTTCACCATCATTTGGCGAAATAACATATACATCTAATTTATCTCCTGGTTTAACAACTTCTAATGGAGAAACATCTCCTACTACTAATTCTTCTTTTGCTATTATTCCATCAAATGCATAATTGATATTAACTGTAGCTTCTTTTTCATTAACATCTATAATTTGACCTTTTAATATATCTCCTGAATTAATTCTCTTAACATCAAACTCTTTTAAAAGATCTCCCATTGAATTTTCATTTAATTCAACTGACATAGTATCCACTCCTTTGTAAAAATATCTCATATTTAATTTTAAGTCACCAGTAAATTTTATACAAGTAAAAGAATAAAAAAGCTACTTCTCACAAAGTAGCTTTATTTAAACTCTATAATATTTTTTTATTTTTCTTTATTGCATTGTAACAATAATTTATTATGTCACTACGTTTTATTATTCCTATAAATATACCTTCATCATCAACTACTGGTACAAAATTTTGAGTTGTAGCTAATCTAATAATACTCTCAACATCTGCATTAATAGAAACACTCTTATGCTTTGTTCTTATAGCTATTTCACTTACTTTAACATTTTCCGTATTTTTAAAGTTAAGATTTTCAGTGTTTTTTAATTTCCACAATAAATCTCCCTCTGTTAAAGTTCCAACATATCTTCCATGCTTGTCTATTAGTGGTATTGCTGTATAACCATGATGCTCCATTCTCTCAATTACTTGTCTCATTGTTGCATCTATATATTCATAAATAACCTCATTTTTAGGAGTTAAAAGAAATGCAATATTCATATCTTCTTCCTTTCCTTTAAATCATACTTCCTCTTCATTTTATCATATATAAAATATAATTGTTATATTATCTTTAAATTTTAATAATTTCTTAATTTAATATAATTTTAATTGTAAACTTTATGCTTTAATTTATTTTCATATCTTAAATAATCATATTCATCTATTACAGTTGCAACTTCTTTATATATTTCTTCACCACATAAACTCTTTCTCACAATAAGTTCATCTAAGATTCTACTATTACATTTTGTACATGTTCCAAGACATATGAATCTCCATCCCACTACACTAAATGGATAATCAATTTCAATTTTTTTTTGACACTTGGGGCATATTTGATTTATTTTATTATAATCTAATTCTACCCCCTCTAAAGAAGCAACTTCCAAAGCTGGCATTTTATAAACATCCTCTATTATATATTTTTTTATAGCCCTAGCATTATATACATTTTTAAATACATGTGCCGTATATATAGAATCATTTAAAGCATCATGTAATGCATCCTCATTTACTTTTATTTTTAATGCCTTAAGTGCATTTTTTAAACTCAATGATTTTCTAAAACCTAATATCTTTGTAACATACTCTTGAATATCTAAATAGTTGTTAATCCAACTTAAATCATTATAGCCATAATGATTTGCATTTCTTATTATTTCAGCTATATCATCTTTAGCCCATGAACAAATTATATCACCTTCACTAACCATACTTCTAAGTTTATTAAGACCATCTATAAAATTAACTCCATTTTCTAAATCCTTTATATCTATTTTTGTTATATCTAATATTTTAGGATTTATTACTGGAATAACCGATGGCTTTATAAATACTTTTAACTCTTCACAAGGTTGCATATGAGCATCTAATTTAACTGCTCCTATTTCTATTATCTCATTTACTAAATCTAGCTTTTTTAAATTTGGATAATCATTATATACATTAGGAATGTACTTATGTATTCCACTTAAATTATTGAATTCTAAATCTACTATTATAAAAGCCAAAATTCTCCCCACCCTTCTACTAATGACAAATTTTAAAAATCACATTAGCACGTTAATCTTCAATATCAATGCCAGCCAACTTCATAAGATGCTTTGCATTTTGTGTCTCACTTTTTCCTCTTCTAAGGACATAATCAAAATTAATCTTATTGTCTTTATAATATTCTCTAAAATTATAATTAACCAACCAGCTTTTTTCTTTCTCTAAATTGCATAATTCTAAATCATGGGTAGATACTAATCCAACTCCTTGAAGTTTAACAAGTTGTTCTATTAATATTCTTGCCCCATCATGTCTATCATTTGAATTAGTTCCTTTAAATATTTCATCTAATAAGAAAAATACCTTTTCTCCTGATTTTGCAGCTTCAATAACTAATTTTATTCTTAATATTTCAGCATAAAATGAGGATATATTTTCCTCTAAATTATCTTGTGTTCTCATACAAGTATAAATATTACTTATGCCACATTTAAACTCCTTTGAACAAGTTGGTAATCCTAAGTAAGTCAAAATCATATTAAACCCTATAGTCCTTAAAAAAGTACTTTTTCCTGACATATTGGATCCTGTAATCAAAGCAACTTTCTCACTACCATAAAGATTAAAATCATTAGACTTAGCTCTATCCCCTAACAATGGATGTGCTAAAGATTTAGCTTCAATCTCATTTACCCCTGATATAGTAGGATAAACCCACTCTTCATGTTCAAATGCTAAAGTCGATAAACTTACTAATGCTTCTATTTCTCCCATAATTTCTAGCCATTTTTCTAGTTTATAGCCATTTCTAATTCTCCACTCTTCTAAATTACAAAGAATAAAAATATCACTCATTAAAAATACATTTATTATAAGATAGTAAGCATTAGATGTGCTATCCCCTAACCAATTAACTATATTTTTTAACTTTTTCATCTCACTCTTACAATTTATATTAGATCCCACTAACTCCTTTTGAAGTTCTAATAATTTCTTAGACTCAAACTTTTCATCTTGTATCAACTCTAATAAAGTACTATATTTAATTATTTCTCTTTTATTTTTTATAAATATATCTATTACACTGCTTAATCTTTTAGTCAACAATTTAATAACTAAGTAATTTATCATCAAATCTAATAATAAATATGTTATTGGAATACGTCCTATAATTGCTAGGAATATAATTATTGCAGTTATAGCTATAAAAACATATGATATATACTTTATTGTGAAACTATTCTTTTCTTCACTTTTAGCCCATTTCAATAACTCTTCTATATTTTCTTTTTTCTTATTTTCTATACTTGCTTCAAAATATAAGCTTTCACAAAATTCTCTTTTTTTAGCTAACTCTTTTATAGCCTCTTGATTATCTTGTATTTCATATCTTGTAGGTAAATCCTTTACCATCATCTTATATGCTAATCTTTTTCTACCAAATTTAGTTTTAGTTAAATTTATCCATTGGAACAAGGAATTTTTACCGAATATATCTAAATCACTTGAGAAATTATGATTTCTATCGATAAATTCTTCACCAACATCATCAAATTCCTTCCAAGTATTATCTAATCTCTTTATCCCTTTTTCATAATAATTTAACATCATTAGCAATCTTTTTTTATTATTTATCTTTTCATTATGAAAAAATGCAATTACTAAAAATATAATTAACGTACATAGAAAACTAAATCCAACACCTTCTATACTATTTTTTTTATAGCAATAATACATCGCTATTAACCCAGCAATAACAATAATAAAGCGTATAACTGAAAAAGTTATAAGTTTTTTCTCTAACTTTTCTAATTTACAACTAACCTTACTTATATTGCTTTTATAATAATTCAACGAATTTTCCATCTACTTATTACCTCTTTAAATAAATATACACTCTTAAGTTTAGACTATTTTTCCCATTTAATCCATATTAAATTATACTTTATGTTAGTAATTTAATATATTTATGCTTTATATTATGTTTTGAGATTATGCTCTCTTCTCTATTGTGACAAGTAAATATAATACATTGCTTAAAATTATAATTAACTAAATATTTAATTGTGTTTTCTATTCTTTTATTGTCATATTGGACAAAAGCATCATCTAAGTATATTGATACATCTTTACTTTTAAATATCATATCTATAAATGCTAATCTAAGAGATAAATTTAATTGATCATTAGCTCCATTACTCAATACTTCTGATTTCATTATATTCTTTTCATTTCTAACCTTCATTTCATAATTATCTGCTACCATAACCTCACTATACTTTCCATCTGTAAAGTTTTTAAATGATTCTACTACATTTTTATTAAGTATTGGTCCAAAATTGTCTCTTAATTCTTTATATGCCTCTTGTAAAATTTCTATAGCAAGACCACTTGCTTTTAATTGCTTCTCCCTATCTTTTATTTCATCTTCAACATTTTTAATTTCCTCTTCTATTTCTGGTATTGTTCTTTTTCCATTAAATCTATTCTTTATTTCATTTTCAATATCCTTAATGTTTTTTTCAACCTCTAATAACTTTAAGTTTTTCTGCTTAATAACCGAATCTATCTCTTCTTCATTTTCATAAGAATATTTAAAGTTAATATTAATTATCTCACTTAATTCCTTTTTTATTAAATCTATATCTTTTCCTTTTGTTAATGCAAGATATGCTTCTTCTACCGATGCTAAATTCCTATTTATTTCATCTCTAAGTTCCAGTTTTTCTTCTAACTCCTTTAAGATATCTTCAACTTCTAAAATATTTATATTATCAAAGCCTATGGAACCTAACTTTCTTCTTATCTTTTTCTCTCTAATTTCTAATTGTTCTTTTGTTTTTTGTAATCCAGACTTCAAATTTTTTAACTCAATTTTTAGTATATCTAATCCCTTAGATGCCTCTTGATACTTATTAATTTCACTTATAAGTTCCCCTAAATTATCTACTTCAGAAATTCTTAAATATTTTTCTATTTCATTATTTACAATATTATATTCATCTATAGCCTTTTCTAATGATAATAACTCTCTCTTAGATAACTTTTCATTAATCTTTTCATCAATTTTAAATTTAAGCTTTTTATAATCATCATATATCTTTAACTTTTTAAATAACTCTTTATAACTACTAACTTTTAATATATTACAATAATAATTTAAATCTTTTTCTATGTTATTTATATCTCGTTTTATTGTTTCAATTTTTTTATTTTTCCTACCCCTATTAAAATAAATATTAATTAATAAAAATAATATTATTATAGTAAAAATTATATATAGACTTAAACTTAACATATTATTATTTATAACAAATGCTAATATTATAGCTATCAACGATATTGCACCTAAAAGTCCATAAAATATATTACTATTTTTAATCTCAGTATTGCTTTCAACTATTCCTTTTAACTCTCTTAATTTTTCATCATAACTAACTACTATATTTTCTATTTTTTCTCTAAAATCTTCAATTATTAAAGCATCTCCAATTATTTTTTGGGCTTCTATTTTTTTGAGATTTAAAAAATCAATTTCACTCTCTATAGATTTATCTATATCAACCTTTTCCTTTAATACTTCTCTTCTAATATTTAATTTTTCTAATAGGTTTAATATATTCTTGGGAAGTTGCTCTATATAATCATACCTATCTAAGGGAGATTTTAATACTTCCACTCTTTCTTCTTTTTCTCTAATATTTTCTTTTTCTGCTTCACTTGTATCTAATACGCTTAAATATAAGGAATATTCTTCTCTTAATTCTTTTATAAACGCATAATTTATAAATTCATCATTATAAGTTAATAACTTATTAATATACCGTTCTTTATTTTTTAATTCCTGCTTCTTTTTAAAGTATTGTGTTATTTCCTCGAATTCCTTTTTAAGCTTTGTCTTCTTTAAAAATTTTTTATATATATCTAAATTATTAATTTCACTATTTAAATTTTTCTTTTCCAAATTTAAATTGATTAATAGTTCTTCATTATCTAAATTATGATTTGATAAATTATATGCTTCATATCTTTCACTAAGTAAATTACTATACTTCTCATTTAATACATCTAAACATCCATTTTTCCTAACGTTCGAAATAGACTTTTTATATTTATTTAATTTTGCAATTGCTACGTCTACCGATACTTGTCCATCATCTATTCCTATAGAGTTAGCTATTTTATCTATTATTTCTTCTTCCTTATCTTTTCTTACTCCAACTCCTAATTGACCAATAAATAATGTATTAATAAAAGTAGCTCTGTTTATATTAAAAAAGTATTTTCCTGGCTCATCCTTTGAAATGTAACTTATCTCTTCTCCAGTAATGGCATCTATTATAGAACATGTATCTTCCTTTTTGCTCTTTCCAAAAGTTCTTCTAATTATATAATCCTTATTTTTAGATTCTACATACAATTCCCCACTAATAGTTTCACCTGTACTTGGCATATATTTTAGTCGTTCATTTTGCTTATAGTCTTTGCCCTTGTAACTTGACATACCATATAACCAGATCTTAATGAATGCTTGAATAGTGCTCTTCCCAGCCTCATTTTCTCCATATATTACATTTATTCCATTATCAAAACTTATTACTTTATCCTTTAAACCACCAAATGCAATAATATTTACTCTTTTAATAATCATTTAAATTCACCTCGTCTTCTGACAGACATTGAATTCCTATCTTTAAAGCCAGCTCTAATATCTCCTTTTCATCATCACTTGCACATTTTAATTTTTCAAATATCTTTGCTATAAACTTTCCTTTTACAGAATAATCCCTACTTAATTCTTCTAAATTTACTTCTATACTTGTATTATTAATTATTTTAATATAATAAAATTTGTCTTTTAATTTCTCTATAAGTAACTTTTCATTTAAATTAAAATGCTCTTTTATTTCACCCTTCAATATAATTTTATAAAAATTCTGGTAGATTTCCTCATTGTTTAATTGTGATAATACTTTAAATACAACTTCATCATAGTTATTAGTATCTGTTATATCAATCTCTCTTGTAATATACTTTCTTTTATACATAGGAAAGAACTTCAAATTAGCTCCACCTTTATATACTTCTCCAACTATAACACCTTTTTCTCCCTCTTCATCAAATCCTCTTCCTTGAGGACATCCACTATATGCATAAGTAGTTATTCCCGCTTTTAATATTCCTGAAAACTTATGTCTATGACCTAATGCAATATAATCAATATTAGATTCATATATATCACTTATATATATTGGATTATATTTATTCTTACTATTGGCTGATGTGATTTCTCCATGAAGCAACATAATATTTATTTTATCATTATCTACATTAACCTTTCTTAACAAAGTTTCATTTTCATAGTTGTTTCTGAATCCAGCTCCCCAAACAATCAAATTTAGCTCTTTAACCTCTTTAAACTCCATATCACCCTTGAAAATATAAACATTTTCCGGCCAATTTATCATACTATAAAAGGATTTTTCATTATATGGGTCATGATTACCTGGTGAAATAAATACCTTAATATCTTTTATTCTTTTAATTTGATCTGATATAAAAAATAAGGTATTCTTATTTACTGTCAAATTATCAAAAACATCTCCTGCAATAAGTAATACCTCTACATTTTCATTTATAGATAAATCTATTATATTTTTAAATACCTCTAATAGCTCATTTTTGCTAACATCTGAAACTTCTTTACTAAGCTCTTTAAAGGGCGTATCAAAATGTAAGTCAGCACAATGTAACACCTTAATTTTATTCATTCTATCACCTACTTCACGAACCTTTGTTCATATTTTAACATAAATTACCTTAGTTATAAAGTCTCTTAACTCTTACTACTATCTATATACAAAAAGAAAAAAGAGATATCATTATAGATATAATCTACTTTGATATCTCTCTTCTCTTTTTTTCGAATGATAGATTAAATTTTTGGTGGTGCTTCACCCATAACAGTACTCACCCTCTCGAAGTATTGTTTCCTTTAACTCGTCTGATTGTGGCCGTTAATGGTTTCTTACTTTAATCCACTTTCGTATTGTTCTACCATTCTTTTAACCATTTCACCACCTACGGAACCACATTGTCTAGATGTTAAGTTACCATTGTAATCTGTAAATGGTACTCCCATTTCTGATGCAACTTCGTTCTTGAATGCACTTAATCCTTGTTTTGCTTCTGGAACTAATGTTTTTGACATAATCGATTCCTCCTCTGGTTAGCGGTAAATTTGTAAACTTAACTTAAATATTTGTTTTACATTTAAGTTGTTTCTGTTTACACTATTATATTAACCAGTATAGGTTTTTATATAACAAGTAAATAATACCCACTTTTCATTATTATGGATTATATTAACTAACTTCCTTATTTGTTGCTTTCTTAAACTTTTTAACTATAAAATCTCTAACTATGGCAACTAACATTCCTATTTGAAATGATAAAGAAACTGATATAATTTGTAGATAATTCACTTTACTAGTTTTGTAAATTATTATTGTTTCTATGATCCAAATTGCACTCGCCATTAATGATGCTTTCTTTCCACCAATAATAGAACATATAACGATACTAAGAAAAATTATAGCTTGAATTTGAATAAAACTCATACTTCACCTCTTAAACTTTGATTTAATTTGTTAAATCCTT
The DNA here is from genome assembly GCA_900543325.1 of uncultured Clostridium sp. Taxonomy (GTDB): domain Bacteria; phylum Bacillota; class Clostridia; order Clostridiales; family Clostridiaceae; genus Clostridium. Next base: position 37,594 of record UQQU01000010.1, read on the forward strand.
TTTATAAGTTCTATCCAAATTATATATTTTTAAACATTATCATCATTACATAACATTCTAAACTTACAATTACTACATTTATAATTTTTTAATGTCTTTTGAAATACTTCCTTTTCCTTTGGTTTATTTAAAACTATATCATCTAAATAATAATTTATTATTTTTAAATCATTAGAAACCTTATTTTTTATAAATTCAATATCTTCTTGTTTAAATATTACTTCTTCCGCATGTCCATCTAAAAGATATTCTATCCTACCTTTAATTCTAGAATAATGTACACCATATTGCTCCATTACATACCATGCATATACCAATAACTGCTCCTTATCACTATCAGATGCTTTTCCTGTTTTCCAATCTACAATTACATAGTATCCATCATAATCTTTATATAATAAATCTATTTTAGAATATACTTTTAAACTATCATAATTAATACTACTGAATATATCTTCATCATTTTCTATAATTACTGTTTCTGATTTTAGAATATCTTCAAAACTCTTTGAAACATAAAAACTATTTATACATTGACTTAATCTTTCTTTTAACTCATTTCCAATTTGCTTTGATATCTTATCTCCATAATAATACTCCTGAAGCATTATTCCTTTAGGATATTCATCCCATTCTTTAGTGTTATACTTCTGGATACTTTCTCGTATTATATTTCTAAGTTTATTTAAAGTTACTTCATTAAACCTTGTTGCATTCATAAACTTTGTTTTATCTTTTTTACATATATTTATTATTCCTTTAATTTCTTTATGAACCACTTCACCAAAACACATCCATAAATTAGTTAACTTTTTTAATCTCCATGCCATTTTTTGCTCATCTGTACTTGTATAAATCCAACCATTATGGCTTCCATAGTATGTATAATAATAATCTCTTTCACAATTTTCTAAAGTTTTCATTTTTGATATAGACCACGATTTTTCAGGATATTTTCTTTCTTGATAAGTATCACTCATTATATCTCTCCTAATTTAATTGTTATATTAATATTTTTACCATATTTATTTAATGGTATGAATAATGTATTTAATAATTTAGAATAAATTTATTATTTAATACAAAAAATATTAATAAAATAAATAAAATGTTGGAGGTTTTAACTATGAAGCAATTTATTTTGAAAACATTTATTTGTATTTCTCTATTAGTTTTAAGTATCAATTTAATATCTGCTTCTCCCTTTGATGCTCTATCTAATAAAAAAAATCAAACCTTAATTGTTAGAGATAGCACTTCAACTACTGGATTACCAGATAGATTTAGAGATATACCTAATTTAAATATTTCTGGTAGCGCTCAATTTACAGCTGAACAAGCAAATAACTTAAAAAATACTATAAACAAACCCAATATATGTATTATAGACTTAAGACAAGAGTCCCATGGATTAGTTAATAATTATGCTATAAGCTTTTTTGATCCTACTAAGGATTTAAATAATGGTTTCACTACAGAGCAAACAATTAAAATAGAAGATTCACTTTTATCTAAAATAAAACTTAATGATGATTTAAATATTTATAGAAGAACAGGTAGACCTTTTAAAGAAATAGCTGTGGATTTTGTTAGTAATGAATCATCTGCAGCTAATAAGGCCGGTATGGAATATAAAAGATATGCAGTAAGAGATAATGGTGCTCCTACTCCTGAAATTATTGATCAATTTGTTGAATTTGTTAAAACAAAGCCTTCTGATTTACATCTTCATTTTCATTGCGATGCTGGTGAAGGTAGAACAACTACTTTTATGTCAATGTATCAAATTTTAATGAATACTACTAACTTATCATTAGATCAAATAGTCTCATACCAATATAATGTTGATGGTGTTAATCTTCATGATAACAAACATCAATTTGAATTTTTAGAAGACTTTTATGATTATGTTTCAAAAAATAAATCTGATAATTATACTACATCTTATTCAGAATGGATTAAGCAATCCTAAAATATAAAACCCTAAGCAATTTAACTTAAGCTTAGGGTTTTATTTTCTCTCTTTTCTCGTGCTACAGATATAACTCTTTGTATATGCATTGTTAGATATACAAGTTCATCCTCGTCTACCTCATAATTGTTATGCATTAATATATATTCGCCTATCTTTATTGCACATCCGTATGCCTCAGGATATGTGGTTGATATAACTTTTACAAAGCTAGAATCGGTACTATTATGTTTATTATTATTAACGATACGCTTTGCAAAATATTTTAAGTGAGTTAATAATCTATCATAATTTAAATCATCTTCATCTAACTCTATATCAAAATAGTATTTAATGATGTTTAATATATCTTTTATTATTTTAGTTGATTCTACTGACTTCATTGTAGTTTCTTTATAACTTGCATTTACAAAGTGTAATGCTATAAATCCAGCTTCATCTTCTGGAAGTTGGATATCTAGATTTCTATTTATGTAATCAACAGCCCATAATGAAACTCTAAATTCGTTTCTATGAACTCTTCTTATTTCATTTAACAATTCATTTTTTATAGTAATCCCATTTTTAAATCTTTTTACAGCAAAAGCTATATGATCTGCTAGAGAAACATAAATTTGTTTATCTAATTCAACATTTAACTCAACTATTGCATGAGTTATTATTTCATCTGTTAATTCAAATATCCCCTCTGGTATTTGATTAATTAATTTTTTAATTTTATTTCCTAAATTTTCATCATCCACTATAAATGTTTTTTCTATTCTTTTAACATCTATTGATTGACCAGGCTTTTTATTGAATGCTATACCGCTCCCCATAAGAATTACTTCTTTCCTAGTCGTAGGATCTATTGAAACAACTACATTATTATTTAAAACTTTTTCAACTATCATACATTTGCCCCCTTCCTTATGGTAGTAAAAAGATAGCCCAAACTAGGACTACTCTTAATTTAGGCATACCCCATTTTAACATTATAAATATTTGCTTGTCAATTAAATGAGCTACATGTATAAACCCTCAAATTAAGGTCGTTTTTCCTGTAATTCCATGGTGAATTCACTACCTTCTCCTAAATTACTATTTACTAACTTATTCAATAATAATTACTAATAATCTAAAACTTCTTAATAAATTATAAAATTAAATATTGAGCAAACTCTTCTCATTTTAACAAAAAAGACTTAGCAATTTTGCTAAGTCTTTTGGCAGGGGTACTAGGAATCGAACCTAGCCTAATAGTTTTGGAGACTACTGTACTACCGATATACGATACCCCTTCAACAATGGTTATTCTACCATGTTAACATAATAATTGTCAACTAAATTTTTTCGATCTCACGTAACGAACAATTTAGTTATTAAGTTCGTTGATAATTTTTTTCAATACCACTGCTCTTATTGTATCATAGCTTATTTTATCTGATACTATTTCTTTTATATCCTTTAACTTACTGTATCCAACTTTATCTATAGCATCTAAAACTATTTTTTCTTCCTCTTCATTAAAGAATTCATCTAAAGGTATTATAAAATCTACCTTATTCCCTTCAGCAATATATTGTTGAATATGACTCATTACAGTAACTAGAGTTAATTCTCTTTCTTTAGCAACTTCTTTTATTGAACTACCTGCTTTAATAAAGTCCATTGTTATTTCATATGATTTTTTCTTTTCTTCATTATTATTTTTTTCTTTTTTCTTTTTATCTTTTTTTTCATCCACAACTTCATCAAATGATATGTTGTTATTTTTCTTACTAATAAAGCTCCATGTAACTTCAATATTATTTTTATCAATATAAGTTTTAATTTTTTCCATAAACTTTTCGCCATATTTATTAAGTTTAGAATTACCTACACCACTTATATCTAAGAATTGCTCCTCTGTTATTGGCATCCTATTACTAAGTTCTTTTAATGTAGAATCACCAAATACCATGTATGGTGGTATTTTTTCTTCTCTAGAAATATCCATTCTTAATTCTTTTAATATAGTAAACAGTTCATTTTCTTCTATTTTAATCTTCTTAACTACTTGTTCTTTAACTAATACTTGTCTTTCTCCCTTTACAATCTCCATAGATTGTTTATTTAATGTTAAAACTGGATATTCTCCTTTATAATTTAAATATCCATGTGAAATTAACATATTAATAAATTCAGTTAATGCATCCTTAGTATAATTTTTTACTATTCCATAAGTTGATAATTCATCAAAGCCTAACTCATATACTTTCTTGTTCTTAGATCCTCTAAGCACATCTACCACCATTCCAATTCCGAATCTTTGATTCATTCTATAGACACATGAAATAACCTTTTGAGCATCGACAGTTCTATCTACTAATTCTCCTGGTGCCTCACAATTACTACAATTATTACACTTCTCATCATATTGTTCACCAAAGTAATTTAATATAAACTTTCTATAACAATCTTGAGTATATACAAGATTTATCATAGTTTGTAGTTTTGAAAGTTCACTTTCTTTTCTTATACTACTTTCTGTAGCAGTTTCTATAATATACTTTTGTGTTTGAACATCTCCAGGTGAAAACAGCATTATACATTCACTTTCTTCACCGTCTCTTCCTGCTCTCCCTATCTCTTGATAATATCCCTCAATATTTTTAGGCATATTATAATGTATTACATATCTAACATTTGGTTTATCTATTCCCATACCAAAGGCATTAGTAGCAATTATTATATTACATTTATCATATATAAAATTTTCTTGGGCTGTTTTTCTATAATCGTCACTAAGTCCTGCATGGTATTTTTCAACTTGCAATCCCTTTGAATTCAATAACTCATATAAATTATCTACTTCTTTTCTTGTTGAAGCATATATTATTCCTGATTCATCTCTATTATTATTTATGTAATCTAAAATGTAATTTTTCTTATTTACTCCCTTTTCTATTATTATCTTAAGATTATTTCTATCAAATCCAGATATAAATATTTTGGGATTATTCAATTCAAGTAAATTTATTATATCTTCTCTAACCTCATCTGTAGCTGTTGCTGTAAAGGCTGTAACTATTGGTCTATTTCTTAATAACGAAATTACTCTGCTTATTCTTCTATAACTACTTCTAAAATCATGTCCCCACTGTGACACACAGTGTGCCTCATCTATAGCAACCATCGAAACATTAATACTAGCTATAAGTTCTAAAAAAGCTTGTGATTCTAATCTTTCAGGTGCAACATATAATATTTTTATTTCATTTCTTGCAGCTTCATCTAAAATATTATTTATTTCTATATTACTTAATGATGAATTAATATATGCTGACTTAATTCCTAAGTTATTTATATTATCTACCTGATCTTTCATAAGAGATATTAATGGTGATATAACTATTGTTATACCATCTAGTAATATTGCAGGTACTTGGTAACAAATCGATTTACCTCCACCTGTAGGCATAATAGTTAAAACATCATTTCCATTCAGTATTTCTCTTATTATTTCTTCTTGACCTTCTCTAAATGAACTATATCCGTAATATTGTTTTAAAATATCTAATGCCTTATCCATAAACTCTCCTTACTACTCCCAACTATTTTCTTTTTTAATTATTAACCTTATCATTCAATTTATTCAAACATTTGTTCTTTTTATAAAATGTCACAAATTTATTTTACAGTATTTCTATTAAAGTATAATAAATTATTTTCTAAAAAAATTAATAAAAAAAAGCTAGCAAGAAAATCTTACTAGCTTCTTTGGCAGGGGTACTAGGAATCGAACCTAGCCTAATAGTTTTGGAGACTACTGTACTACCGATATACGATACCCCTAAGTACAAAACTTATTATACATTATGTTAAATATAAAAGCAATATTTTTTTCTACTATTTTTCTATTATTCTTTTCTTTTTCTTACTTTTTGGATAAAATATAAAATAGTTAATTAAAAAAGGGAGGATTTTAACATGATTTTTTCTGTTAATAGCGTGGAGGAAACTACTAACCTTGGAATAACCCTTGGTAAACTATTAAAATCTGGTGACATAGTTTGTTTAACTGGAGATTTAGGTACTGGTAAAACTCATATAACTAAGGGTATTGCTAAAGGTTTGGAAATAACTGATTATATAACAAGTCCTACTTTTACTATTGTAAATGAATATGATTCTGGTCGTTTAAAATTAAATCATTTTGATGTATATAGAGTTTCAGATCCTGATGAAATATATGCAATAGGATTTGATGATTATATTTTTTCTGATGCAGTTTCAATTATAGAGTGGGCAAACTATATAGAAGAAATACTTCCAAAAGATTTTTTACATATTTACATAGAAAAAGACTTAGAAAAAGGCGAAGATTATAGAAAAATTACTATAACTCCATATGGAGAAAGATATGATTATATAAAGGAGTTAAAAATATGATAGTTTTAAGCGTTGACTCTTCATCTTTAGTAACTACAGTTGCTTTACTTAAGGATGAATTTATACTTGGTGAATATACTTTAAACTTTAAAAGAGAGCATTCTGTTATCTTAATGGAAAAAATAGAAATGCTATTAAAAGACTGTCAAGTTGATATAAGTGAAGTTGATGGTTTTGTAGTTTCTAAGGGACCTGGATCATTTACTGGTCTTAGAATCGGAATGGCAACCATTAAAGGATTAAGCATGGGTTCTAACAAACCTTATGTTTCAATTTCAAGTTTAGATGCATTAGCAAACTCTTTAATTACATTTGATGGCATAATATGCCCGATTATGGATGCATTAAGAGATAGCGTTTATACTGGTCTTTATAAAAATATAAATGGTAAGTTAGTTAAAGTGCTTGAATGTACTGCTTTAGAATTAACTGAACTTGCAGATGTCTTAAATGAAAAAGGTGAAAAAGTTATATTCACTGGTGATGGTGTATCTAAACATAAAGAGTTCTTAACTAAAAATGTTAACAATTGTGAATTTGCTCCAAATCATTTAAGTATTATTAGAGCCTCTTCTTTAGGAGAGCTTGGTATGGAAAAAATTAAGATCGGCGAAGTTGATGATATGAATTCTGCTCCACTTTATATTAAAAAACCTCAAGCTGAAAGAGAACTTGAACAAAGGCTGGCTATGAAAAATGAAAATAGATTATAGTCTTATGAATGAAAGCCATGCAAATGGTGTATATGAATTAAGTAAAGAATGTTTTGCTATTCCTTGGACTTTAGAATCTATTAATAATGAGCTAAATAACCCATTAGCAAAATATGTAATTGCGCAAGATTTATCCACAGGTGAAGTTGTTGGATTTGTTGGAGTGTGGATAATTGCTGGAGAAGGCGATATTACAAATATTGCTGTAAGCTCAAAATATAGGAAACTAGGCATTGCTTCAAATCTGTTGATAAAATTATTTGATGTGTGCAAAACTTTTAATTGTGAAGATATTACTTTGGAAGTTAGGGCTTCAAATATCCCTGCTCAAAATCTTTATAAAAAATTCAACTTTAAAGAAGAAGGTATAAGAAAGGGATATTATTCAGACAATGGTGAAGATGCCATTATAATGTGGAAAAGAGGATAGCATTGCTATCCTCTTTTATTATTAAGCTATCTCTTTTTTTCTTGCTTCAAACTTGCTATCAACATTAAATATAGCACGTGATACTCTTTTATATAATAAATATGTTGCTATACAAACTATTAATGCCTTTACTCCATTAAAAGGTATTAATCCTACAAATATATAATTTATTAATGCAGTTCCTTCTAAATGCATTCCATATGCAGGCAATAAGAAATATACATTTGAAATTATCCCTAAAATTTGCATAACTACCGCACCTATAAACATACCTAATATAGCAGTCTTTTTACTTTTCTTTTTATTATATATCCAAGCTGCTGGAACAACTAACGCAAGTCCAACTATAATATTTGCAGTCTCTCCTACAAAACCAGTTTCTGTTCCTTTTATTAAAAATCTTAAAAATACCTTTAATATAACTATAATTCCGCCAGCTACTGGTCCATATGCAAATCCTCCCATTAAAGCAGGTACTTCACTTAAATCAATTTTAAGCCATGGAAATGCAGGTATTATAGGAAAATCAAAATACATTAATACAACTGCAATAGCTGCTAATAAAGAAATTTTAATCATTTTGTTTAGATTTTTTGATGAATTCATACTTTTCTCCTCCCAAAAGTTATCCTCTGGGGCATTAGTTAAATTAACAAATATATTTGATAATAGTTTGTACTATTTATAATGTTTCATACATATAAAAAACCCTGATGTCATAAACATCAGGGCCTTAAAAACAAAGCTATTAATAAATATAATTTCTAACTTAATAAAATTATGATTTATTTACAAAATCATAAACTTATTATCAATAATATATTTATATAATTTAACTCTTACCTTCTTTCATCCAGACTTTACTGTCGGCTTCGGAGTTACACCGAATCTGCAAAAATTGCTCGCGGGCTATACCGCCGGTAGGGACTTGCACCCTGCCCTGAAGATATTAATTATTTACTTGTTTTTATTATATTACTAATTTTGGAACTTTTCAATAACATATGAACATTTCTTTTTTATTTATTAATGTCCTTCATAGTTAATGAAATTCTCTTTCTTTTTTCATCAACTTCCATAATTCTAACTTTAATTACATCTCCAACCTTAACTATATCTAATGGATGTTTAACAAACTTATTTGCCATTTGACTCTTATGAACTAATCCATCTTGATGAACCCCAATATCAACAAAAGCACCAAAGTCTGATACATTTCTTACAGTTCCCATAAGCTCCATTCCTGGTTGTAAATCCTTCAAATCTATAACACCAGTTTTTAAAATTGGCTTAGGCATATCTTCTCTTGGATCTCTTCCTGGTTTTTGTAATTCTTTAATTATATCTTTTAAAGTTAATTCTCCAATTTCAAGCTCACTAACAAGATTATTTAATCCCTTTGAGCTAACTCTTTCTTCTATATCATTTAAATTTCTATTTCTCAAATCTTCCTTAGTATATCCTAAAATCTCAATAAACTTTCCTGCTGCTTCATATGATTCTGGATGAACTGAAGTATTATCTAAAGGCTCATTACTTTCCATAACTCTTAGGAATCCTGCACATTGTTCATAAGCTTTTTGTCCTAATCTCTTAACCTTTAATAATTCTTTTCTGCTCTTAAATCCTCCAACCTCATCTCTATATGCAACTATATTATTTGCAATTGATGCATTTATCCCTGCAATATAAGTTAAAAGTGATGGTGTTGCAGTATTTAAATCAACTCCAACCTTATTAACAGAGTCTTCAACTACCCCTGCTAATGATTCATCTAATCTCTTTGGAGTAACATCATGTTGATATTGACCAACCCCAATTGCTTTAGGATCTATCTTTACAAGCTCAGCCATAGGATCTTGAAGTCTTCTTCCAATAGAAATAGCACCTCTTATAGTAACATCTAAATCTGGATATTCCTTAGCTGCAAGTTCTGATGCAGAATATACTGATGCACCAGCTTCTGACACTATTACATAAGCTAGCTCTCTTCCAGTTTCTTTTTTAATTTCACTTATCATTTCAGAAATTGCTTCTTCAGACTCTCTAGATGCAGTGCCATTTCCTAAAGAAATAACATCTACATTATATTTATATATAAGTTCTTTTAATATTTTCTTTGTACCTTCTACATCATTTTTAGGTAAGGTTGGATATACTGTAGCTTTTTCTAAGAATTTCCCTGTAGAATCTAAAACAGCTACTTTACACCCTGTTCTAAACCCTGGGTCATACCCCATAACTACCTTTCCCTTTATCGGTGCTTGCATTAAAAGAGCCTTTAAGTTTTCTTTAAATATTAATATTGCTCCTTCTTCACCTTTATCTGTTAATTCACTTCTTATTTCTCTTTCTATTGAAGGATATATTAATCTCTTAAGAGAATCTTTAATTGCTAACTTTAAATATTCATCAGTAACTTCATTATTTTTTAATAATCTATTTTGAAGATATGTTATTATTTTATCTTCATTAGCTACTATTTTAACAGATAATACTTTTTCCTTTTCTCCTCTATTTATAGCTAGTATTCTATGAGCAGGAATTTTACTGACATCTTCACTATATTCATAGTACATTTCAAAAGGTGTTGGTTCTTCACTTGATCCTTTTGATTCAATTTTTCCTTCCCTCATTACAAGTTCCCTTATCCATTTTCTAAATCCTGCATCATCAGAAATTACCTCAGCTACTATATCTAAAGCTCCATTTATAGCTTCATCTGCAGCAAGTACCTTCTTTTCCTCATCTATATACTTACTAGCTTCCTCTTTTATATCTCCTTTAAAGACTCCTTCTAAAATTAAATCAGCTAATGGTTTTAATCCCTTTTCTAAAGCTATTGTTGCTCTTGTTCTCTTCTTTTGTTTATAAGGTCTATAAATATCTTCAACTTCTGTTAAAGTATTAGCTTTTTCTAAGGCTTTAACTATGTCATCATTTAGCTTTCCTTGCTCATCTATTAATCTTAAAACATCTTCTTTTCTTTCCTTTAAATTTCTTAGATAAGTTAATCTTTCAAAGAATTTTCTTAAAACATCATCACTTAATCCACCTGTTTGTTCTTTTCTATATCTAGAGATAAAAGGAACTGTATTTCCTTCATCTAATAATTTAATTACGTTTTGAACTTGTTTTAAAGTTATTCCTAACTCCTTAACTAGTCTTTCTTCTATATTTACCATATTTTCCTCCTGTAAGTTTTATTATAAATTTAACTCTAATAATTAGTATAACATAATTTTACACTCTTGATATTAAGTAAAGCTAATAGTATAATTTAATTGTAAATATTTTCCATTTAGTTGTTAAGGGGGTATCTTTTTTGAATAAATTCATTAATGGATTTCTAAATATATTACTTATAGTTTTTATTACTCTTCTATTATTAAATCAGCTTTACGTAATTGAATTCTCTACAGATTTAAAGAAAATCTTTATATTTTTAACTTTTATAATGATTTTATTTGTTGCTACTAAAGAAATATTAACTGGCAAATCAAATTTTCTTAAATTTATAAATATAGTTACATTATGTAGCATAATAATTGGTGGTGTGCTTTCTGTTCTTAATAATCAACTTAACATTTTCATTTATATTTGTATTTTATTTTCATTATTTCAATGTTTATTTGAACTTATTCAAAATAAGGCATGATTTATTATCATAATGTGAACCCTCATTTAATAGTATTTAATATAATACTATTAGTGAGGTATTTTTTTATGAAAAAAAAAATTATATATTTTCCCTTATTATCAATAATTTCATTTCTATTGCTATTTACAATATATCTTAATAATACTTATTTACCATTCGATTCTAGTAATGTTCTGAGTAATATTTATGTTTTATCATCAGATACACTTGCTGGAAGACTAGCTGGAAGTACAGAAAATTCAATGACAGGAGAAATAATAAAAAATAGGTTTATAGATAGTGGATTAACCACCTTAAATAATGATGGTAACTACTCTCAAAGTTTTAATACTATTTGCCCTGTTATAACTAATACTTCTCCATATTTAAAGATAGAATCTAATGGAGAAATTGAAGAAGAATTAAAATATGGTGTTGACTTTAAAGAAGATATGATTAACTTTAAAAATAATACATTTACTTTTTCAAAATCAGACAAGGTAAATTCTTATCTAGCATATATGGAAGTAAGTTGTGCTGATGGACAATTTTTAATATATGTTCCTAAAGACAATAATTTTTCATTTAGAAGTTCATTTTTTAGTGATTTTGCTAAAGATGCAGTAATAATGGTTTCCAATAGTGCCTTTGAAAAAATATCTAATAGTTTAAATGAGGGAAAAGAAATTTCCATTCATATTCCATTTGAAGAAGAAGAAAAAACAATATCAAATATTATCGGTGTAATTAAAGGTTCAAATTCCTCATTAGCACCATTTGTATTAACAGCTCATTATGATCATCTTGGAAAAGATGGTTTAGGAAATACTTATTCAGGTGCATTAGATAATGCATCCGGTGCTTCATTTTTACTAGAGCTAAGTAGAAGTTTATCTACCTACGGAAAACCAGAAAGAGATATAATTTTTGTTGCTTTAAATGCTGAAGAATTTGGATTACTAGGATCTAAGGCTTTTGCTGAAGCTAATTTATTTAACATACAAGATTCAAAAGTAATTAATTTCGATATGATTGGTAGTGCTGATTATCCTATAAGTTTCATGCAAGGAAGTAAATTTAAGAACACAAATTCAGAACTGTTAAGTTCATTAAAAGAGATTTGTGATTCTAATAATGTAAGTTATGAGGTTCTTTATGAAGATTCTAGTGATCATGCAAGTTTTAATAACTTAAATATAGATGCTGTTAGTTTCTGTCATAGTGACAAAACAAGAATTCATACACCTGATGATACTATTGATTATATAGATACTGATGCCATTGATACTGTTTATAGCATAGTTGATGAAGAAATTAAAAACTCTTGCTATAGTATATTTACTAGATTTGTATATAGCTCACAATCATTATTATGGCTATCTATTATTTTAATTATATTAATTGCTTGGGGATTATTTGATAAAAGTAAAATTATAACTGATAAAAATGGCTCTAGATTTTTCGCATTAATTGCATTAATATCTGTTATAACTTCTTGTATATTTTATGCTAGGGGATATAATGATTCTATTATAGTAACTCTTATATTTGGATTTTCAATAATAATTATTACACTTAAAAATTTTAAACTAATATCAAAATAAAAAAAGTGCAATGCACTTTTTTTATTTTGATATACTCTTTAAATATGTAGTTATAAATTGATCTATTTCTCCATTCATAACAGCATTTAAATTTGATGTTTCTTCATTTGTCCTATGATCCTTAACCATATTATATGGATGGAATACATATGATCTTATTTGACTTCCCCATCCCATATCCTTTAACTCACCCGTTAAATCTTCTATTTTTTCCTTATGAGCTCTTTCCTTAAGTTCTATAAGCTTTGATTTCAACATAGACATTGCTGTATCCTTATTTGAAAATTGGCTTCTTTCACTTTGACACTGAACTACAATCCCAGTAGGAATATGAGTAATTCTTATAGCAGATTCTGTTTTATTTACGTGTTGCCCCCCAGCTCCACTTGCTCTATAAGTATCTATTTTTAAGTCTTCAGGTCTGATATCTATATCTTGATCCTTTGTAAGTTCCGGTAATACTTCTATAGACGCAAATGAAGTTTGTCTTTTTCCATTTGCATTAAATGGAGATATTCTTACTAACCTATGAACTCCCTTTTCTGCCTTTAGATATCCATATGCAAATTCACCCTTTACTCTTAATGTTGCGCTCTTTATTCCTGCTTCATCGCCCTCAAGTATATCTAATGTTTCAACCTTATACCCCTTCTTTTCACACCATCTCGTATACATTCTTAAAAGCATAAGCGTCCAATCATTAGCATCACTTCCACCAACACCAGCATGCAAGTTTAATATAGCATCATTTCTATCATACTCTCCTGATAAAAGAAGCTCTATCTTATATTCTTCTATAAGCTTTTCTATATCTCTAATCTCCGTAATAACTTCATTTACAGTTTCTTCATCATCTTCTGCAAGCTCTGCCAGTACTTCTACATCATCTAGTCTACTTACTAAATTTTCATATCTATCTATCTTATCTTTAATACCCTTGCTTTCCTTCGTAACTTCTTCAGCCCTTTTTATATCATCCCAAAAGCCTTTTTCTTGCATCTGAAGCTCAAGTTCTTGAAACCTTTTTTCTAGACTTTCTTTGTCAAAGTGAAGCCCCCATTTCTTTTAATGTTTCCTTTAATCCACTAACCTTAGTTAGCTCTTGTTCTAACTTAATTAACAAAAAAAATCACCCCTTCATTCAGTGACAAGTGACAAACGACAAGTGACAAGTTAGATGTAGTAATATTTATAAATCTCTCCCCCACATTAACTTGCCACTTTTAACTTATCACTTGAAACTATCTATGCTTCCCTACCGCAGCAGTTCTTATACTTTTTACCACTTCCACATGTTCGAGTTTTCCTAATATTTATAGCATTATAAATATTATCTGTATTACTTGTATTTACTAGTGTTTCAGTTTTTGAAATATCAATATTATTTGTATTTATTGTACTTATTTTAGCCATCAATATTTTTTATTTGGCGACAAATTGGCGACATTGTCTACATCGTTATTTGTCTTTTATATGTTTTAAATTTTACAATATTATTCATTTTTTGTCTAGAATATTTTCGCAATTTTTGCAAAAGCTAGTTATTATCCAACTCTTGTTTGCTTTGCTGTTGTAGTTCAAAGATTGTTTTTTGATTTTCTATTTCTGCTCTAAGCTCATCTTCTGTTGGTAAATATAATTTATATTTTGAGGCAAAAAGTTGCTCATTTCCTTTTAAAACAGAGTATCGTGCTATATCTTCATCAGTTTCTGAACATAATACAATTCCTATTGTTGGGTTATCATCTGGTGCTTTTTTTAATTCATCATACATTCTAACATACATATCCATTTGACCAACATCTTGATGAGTTATTTTTTTAGTTTTTAAATCAATCAACACAAAGCATTTTAATATATAATTGTAAAATACCAAATCTATATAATAATCTTCTTTTTCTGTATGAATATGTTGTTGTCTTGCAACAAAAGCATATCCTTTTCCGTAATTCCATTAAAAATTTTTGTAAATTATTTATTATACTAGATTCTAATTCTGTTTCTGTAAAACTATCATCTAAAGAATATCCTAAAAATTCAGCTATAACAGGATTTTTTACAAATTCTAATTTATTCATTAAATATTGATTTTCATTTACTTTTTTCATTTCATCTATGACTGGCTCTTTGACTTGAGATTTCAATAATCTATAATAATACTGTGATGAAATATTTCTTTGTAATGTTCTTACACTCCATGTTTGTCCTAGTGCTTCATTTTCATACCATTCTCTTGCTTCTTTATCAAATACTTGTAATAATGTTCTATAATGACTCCAAGAAAGCAATCTATTAGATTTTGAACACGCTGTGTTCAAAATGTTTGGAAAAGTTTTGTAAAAATTCAAAAAATAATATAAATTTCTTGCATCAAAGCCTTTTCCATATTCATCAGCTAGTTCTTTTGATATTTTCTTTATTATTTCCTTACCATAATTCGCTCTATCTTTTCCTTTTAATTCTTCTTCTGCAATTCTATATCCAATTAACCAATTTCTTTCTACTAACGCAAGATTAACAGATTGAAATGCATAATCTCTTGCAGAATCTATAATTGCACATATTGGTGTTAGTATAAAGTAGTGGACACATTAAATCGAACTAAGTAAAATAATATTT
>UQQU01000011.1 GCA_900543325.1 uncultured Clostridium sp.
ATTTAACTTCAGAAGAAAGTGGGGGTATTCGTTTAGATGTAAAATATTTTGATGAGAATAACAATGAATTACTTCAATAAATCTTTTATTTATAGGATAATATATATGGTATTAATGGCTTAATATTTTATAGATTAATTTTAAATGATATAATAGCCATAGAAAATTTGTTATATATATTTATAGGAGTGGGTACTGATGGGAAAAATATTTTTATCTAATACAAATGGAGTTCCACAGATTGGATGTAGTACATGCTATGAATGTAATAGTATTTTTGGAAAAAGTTTATGTGAAGTAAAAAAGAGGGGTTGTTGCTGGTATTTTCCTAAATTTAACTTATATGAAATTCAAAAAATGGCTAAAAGCAGTGATGGATTAGAAATACTAAAAAAGATTATAAATATGCCAAATACAGTAGTATATAATTATTATATACATGCTAAAGGTTTTTTGATGAAAAAAGCTATAACAAATATATTAATACAAAAGGAAAGTGTTCTCTTGAATTTGCAACAGAGAAAGATGTTAAAGAAATTCGTGAAGAAATTTTATATGAAGAGGAAGAATACGAGATATATAAAGAATATGATAATCAAGATCTTATAGAAAGAAAACAAATAAAAAAACCACGCGTAATTAAAGATGTATCTATGTTCTTTAGATCATGTCCTTTTGTTATTTCTGGAAAAGGATGTACCTTGAATAGTCAATATAGAAGTTATGTTTGTAACTTTTTTATTTGTGATGAAATAGTAGAAAACTTAGATAATAATAATGAATTTAAAAAATATACTGAAGAACGTGATAATTATATACGATGGATAGAGTGGGAGAATTCTTCTTTACAATCACTATTA
Source organism: uncultured Clostridium sp. (assembly GCA_900543325.1). GTDB lineage: Bacteria > Bacillota > Clostridia > Clostridiales > Clostridiaceae > Clostridium. The sequence continues at coordinate 861 of UQQU01000011.1, forward strand.
ATAGAAAATAACATAAATTTAATTAATAACTTTGATGAAGTAATAAAAGTACTTCAAAGAATTCAATTAGATGAATATGAATTTCCTAATCTTGATGAAATAACATTTGTTTAATAATGCAAAATATAAAATAAACAATAGGTATTTTTTAGATATACAACTCAAGTCCAGTTATTTATAAATTGCACATTTTTTATTAAGGCAGAATATTATGTTTTCAAAAGCGAACTAAATATAATTTATAATAATATAATAAAAGTAAGTAGTAGAAGGGACAGTAGATAATTACACATAATTATCTACTGTCCCTTTTAAAGCATTTTCTGAAAAACGTTGAATTACATCAAGATACTTTTCTATATCCTTTTGATCTATTCCTTCTGTAATTTTATCTATAAATTTACTTTGCATATTATATAATTTTATTACTATAGGTTTAGATTTTTCTGTTAATTTTAAGTGCTGGCAACGTCTATCATCTTTATCAACTTCAACTTCTATAAATCCCTTTAATATTAATGGTTCTACTGCTTTAGAAACATATGCTTTAGAAAATCCTTTTAATTTAACTATATCCCTTGCTGTATCACAAGATGGATTGTTATTTAGAAAAGCTAGTATATCTGCCTCAGGCTTACTAATTCCACATTCATAAGCTGCTTTTACAGATAAGTTATAATATAAATCATTTATATTTTTTATTGAGTATAGTATTTCTGTAATATCAAATTTAGTTTTCATCATTACCCTCCAATATAGTTGACAAATAAACAGTTTCTTTATAAACTATTTTATAGTTATTATTATTTTTTGTCAATTTTATTAAAGGAGAAAGATATTATGCAACAAAATCACACAGATGAATTAGGAAGTTGTAGTGTAGGAAAGCTACTTCTTAAATTAGCTGTTCCTGCAATTGCAGCACAAATTATTAATTTATTATATAATTTAGTAGACCGTATGTATATTGGTCATATAGCTGATGTTGGTAAATTAGCGCTTACTGGAGTTGGAGTATGTTTACCACTTATTATGCTTATTTCAGCATTTGCCGCTCTTGTAAGTATGGGTGCAGCCCCTAGAGCTTCAATTTTTTTAGGGAAAGGTGAACATGAAAATGCAGAAAAAACATTAGGAAATTCATTTTCACTGTTAATAATATTATCTATTACTATTACAGTAATTTTCTTTTTCTTTTCAAAAGACTTACTTTTATTATTTGGAGCAAGTGAAAATACAATAGAATATGCAGTAAGTTATATGAAAATATATAGTCTAGGAACTATATTTGTTCAACTAACCCTTGGACTTAATGCATTTATAAGTGCACAAGGCTTTGCTACAATTAGTATGATGACTGTTTTAATAGGTGCTATAAGTAATATTATTCTCGATCCTATACTTATATTTGGGTTTAATATGGGAGTATCTGGTGCAGCTTTAGCTACAGTTATATCTCAATCATTATCTATGATTTGGATACTATTCTTCTTAACTGGTAAAAAGTCAACTTTGAAATTAAAAAAGAAAAATTTCCGTTTATCAAAGGAGATTATTATACCTTCAATAATATTAGGATTATCACCATTTATAATGCAATCTACAGAAAGTTTAATAACAGTATGTTTTAATTCTTCATTATTAAAATATGGTGGTGATATTGCAGTAGGCGCAATGACAATTCTTACGAGCGTAATGCAATTTTCAATGCTTCCTCTTACAGGATTAACACAAGGTGGGCAACCAATAATAAGTTATAACTATGGTGCTAAAAATCCAACTCGTGTAAAAAAGGCCTTTAAAATACTACTTATTTCTTGTATATCTTATTCAGTTATATTATGGGCATTGGCAATGATAACACCTGAAACATTTGTATTAATATTTAATAATGATCCAGAACTTGTTAACTTTACAAGTCGTGCTCTTAGAATATATATGTCTGTTTCATGTGTATTCGGTATACAAATTGCTTGTCAGCAATCTTTTATTGCTTTAGGCAATGCAAAAGCATCCTTATTCTTAGCATTATTAAGAAAGATAATATTATTAATACCTTTAATCTATATTATGCCTATGTTTATATCAGATAAAACAACAGCAGTATTTATGGCAGAACCTGTAGCAGATTTACTAGCAGTTTCTACTACAGCAATACTATTCTTTATACAATTTAGAAAAGCTATGAAAGGAATCTCTGATTCTATAGTCTCACAGACTGAAAGTAAAGCATATTAGAAATAAACACACCTACATAAATAGGTGTGTTTATTTTTTATTAAAATTTTGATGAAAAATTAACAAAATATATACGATTAATTAAAGCTATAGGGGTATAATATTAAATAAAGACAATTAGAGGTGATATTATGGAAAATATTATAAAAAAGAATTATCTTGAAATATTAAAAACATTCTTTATAGCTTTATTATTTATGGCAATAGGAGCATTTATAGGGGTAAATTTTATACCAGCAACTTTTAGATATCTTTTAAATATAGCATTTTTTATATTAGTTTTAATCTCTGCTTTTAGTAGACGTGGTGGATTTGTCAGAAATAAAGCTAGTATGAACATATATGCTTTTATCTTAGGAATACTTACAGGATCAACATATGTATATTATTTTTATAATCTAGGATCTGGTACATTTATATCAGTTATAATCGGAGTATTGTTAATATTTGGTGTATCTTATTTAGTAGCAGCTAATCAAAGTGAAGAAAATATATTTAAATTAGGGCCTATTGTTACTATAGGTATTTTAGTATTATTAATTTTAGAATTTATAAATATATTTTTCTTTAAGTTTGGAGCATTTGATTTATTTATTTCAGCTATTGGAATAATTATCTATTCTGTTTATTCTTTAGTAATTATGAAATCTGTTCAAAATAGATGTAGATATGGTATTTTATCTGAAGAAGAAGTAGTAACCCTTGCATTTTCTATCTTTATAAGTTTCTTAAACTTACTAATTGATCTATTGAGATTTATTTCTATTATAAGAGATGATAATTAAAACTAGTAATCAAATAATAATAGAAATGTCATTGATAATCATAATAATATTAATATAAAAGTTTCTAAATTATTTTCTAATAATATAAATAAGTATATAATATAAAAACTTTTATTTATTAGAATGATATAAAAATAAAATTATTATAATTAAATAATGAGGCTATATCAAAATTAAATTATGATATTAGCCTCATTTTCCTTTAAAGTATTTCTAAAATTTTTACAGAATAATTTTCTCCAGGGGCTTCAACTTCAACTAGATCTCCAACCTTTTTACCTGCTAATGCTTTTCCAAGCTCAGATTCAATACTTATTAGCATTTCCTCCGGTTTAGCATCTAAAGTTGTTACTAAAGTAATAGTATCTTCAAAACCATCATCAACAAATTCAATTCTAGCTTTAGTATTTATCCCTAAAATAGATTTATCAATACTTTCATCCTCTATAACTGTAGCCGTAGTTATAAGCGTCAATAAGTGTTGAATTCTATTATCATTTTCTCTATACTCTTCACAAGCAGCCTTATATTCAGCATTTTCTGATCTATCTCCATGTGCTGCAGCAATTAATTTTTCTTTTGCAATCTCAGCTCTTCTTACAGTCATTCTGTAATCTAGCTCTTCTTGTAATTTCTTAATATTAGATTCTGTTAATATCTTACTCATAAAATAAAAATCTCTCCTATAATATATTATGATACTATTATAAATATTTATTAAAGAAAAAGAAAGATAACATTAAAATATAAAAAAATATTATTTTATATATTTTTAGTAGTTATTAATTTTAACTATAAGCATTTGAAAAATTATTATTTTAGATGTATAATAATGGTATAGAAATAATATTGAATTTACTCAATATGTAAATTATAAAATAAACAACGTGTAGTTTGTCGATATACAACGTAAGTCCAGTTGTCGATAAATTGCACGTTTTTTTATTAAGGAGGAATAATCTAATGTTTGCAAAAAATGACTATATTATTTATGGTACAACAGGAGTATGTAAAATAACTGGTATAGAAAAAAAGAAATTTAATAATATGGAAAGAGAATATTATATTCTTAAACCTGCTTATGATCCCAATTCAACTATTTATGCCCCTGTTGATAATAATATGATAAATATTAGAAAAATTATGACAGTAAAAGAAGTGTATGATTTAATAAAGACAATGCCAGATAACAAACCTATATGGATTGATGATATTAATCTTCGTAAAGAGAAATATAATGAAATTCTAAAAAAAGGAGATAAGGTAGAATTAGTTAAATTAATACGAACTTTATACCTTGAAAAAGAAAAGAAAAAAAATGAAGGTAAAAAGTTATATGTTGGTGATGAGAAAATAATGTCTGAAGCTCAAAGATTATTACATGAAGAGTTTGCTTTAGTTCTTAATATTAAAGTGGATGAAGTATTACCATTTATCTTAGGCGAATTAGAGCCTACTGAAAAAAATAATATTAATTTATAAAATATAATAAAAAAAGTAGGATTTCTAAAAAATAGTATCCTACTTTCTTTTCTAAACAATTAATTCATCTAATAACTCTTTAACTGACATCATTTTATTAATTCTATATGCATTTGCTCCACAAAATATTAATCCATTATCAATATTACCTCGTGCCGCATTTATTAAAGCCTCACTTATGCAATATGGAGTAGTTGATGGATTACATGGGACTAAACAGTTATAACATTTACTTATTTTATTACTTTCATTATTAATTTTTCTTAAAAAATTATTATTTATTGCTCTTCCTGGCATACCAACAGGACTTTTAACAATTTTAATATCACTTTTATTACAATTTAAATAAGCTTCTTTAAATTTAATATCAACATCACATTCATATGTCGCAACAAATCTACTTCCTATCTGAACTCCATTAGCTCCTAATTCCATATACCTTTTTATATCATTAGAATCAAAAACCCCACCAGCAACAATTACAGGTATTTCTTTACTATATTCATGTTCCAAATCTTTGACCGTTTTTAATATATCTTTAACATTGCTTTCAAATTTATTTATATCATTTTCTATACCATCTGCTTTAAATCCCAAATGTCCTCCTGCCTCAGGGCCTTCTACGATAATCCCATCAGCAATTTTATTATAATGTTTTTTCCAATATGATAATATAAGCTTTGTTGCTTTAGAAGATGATACTATTGGTAGTATTTTAATTTCACTATTTTTTGTATATTCAGGTAGTTTTAATGGTAAGCCAGCTCCAGATATTATTAGATCAGCGCCACCTTCAATAGTAGCTTCAACTAATTCCTTATAATTTTTCATTGCTACCATTATATTTACACCGATTATTCCATTATTACTTATTTCTTTTGCTTTTCTTATATGTTTTTTTAGTGCTCTTATATTTGCTTGCAATGTATTATTTTCAAAATCTTTTTCAAGGTATCCAGGATGTGCAGCAGAAATAACTCCTATAGCACCATATTTTGCAACATTTCCTGCTAAATTTGAAAGTGAAACTCCAACTCCCATACCACCTTGTATTATTGGTAATTTTGCTATTAAATTTCCTATTTTTAATTCCATATTTTTCTCCTTCATTTTCAAACATTTTGATTATCAAAATATATTTAAAAGTATAATATATACTGAAAGAAAAGGCAATATTGTAAAAAAAGATTGACAAAATTTAAAAGTAGACTTATTATAAAGATGTTTGATAGTCAAAATATTTGAAAGGAGAGTGGATAATTTTAGGAGTTAAGTCGCTATTTGAATTATTTTTATATTAGAAATTAAATTTATATTTATTGTTATTTCGGAATTATTTTTATTTATATAAACTTATACAATAATCTACTATTACATTTTAGATTAAATATAATAGTAACTTATTATTTATTATGAGATTAACTAAGGAGAAATATTAAAAGATTTAATATTTCATATTTTTAAGAATATTATTTGATTATCAAATAATTATGTTTTCAAAATAAAGGTGTTAAAATGAGTGTAGTAAAAATAGTAGGTGTTGGACATTATTGTCCAGAAAATGCTGTAAGTAATGATCAATTGTCAAATTTAGTTGATACATCACATGAATGGATAGTTAAGAGAACTGGGATATCTGAAAGAAGGATTTCAACTGGTGAAGGTACAGTAGATTTAGCTGTTAAAGCATCAATTAATGCTATGAAAATGGCAAAGTGTACACCTGAAGATATTGATTTAATTGTAGTTGCAACAACTTCATCAGATAGAATTATGCCATCTACTGCTTGTAGCGTTCAAAGTATATTAGGTTGCGAGAATGCAGCTGCATTTGATATAAGTGCTGCTTGTTCAGGTTTTTTATATGCATCCATAATTGCAAATTCATTAATAAAAAATGGAGAAGGAAGTAAAGCTTTGGTTATTGGTAGCGAAGTTCTTTCAAGAATAGTAGATTGGAATGATAGAAATACTTGCGTATTATTTGGTGATGGTGCTGGTGCTGCTATTCTAGAAGTAAGTACTGATGATAGTAGGATAATAAGTACTTATTTTGGCTCTGATGGAAAAACAGGTACTAAAGCATTAACTGCTAATCAATTTCCAATTAAAACACCATTTGCAGATGCCTCTTTAGAAAGAGAAGAATATATACAAATGAATGGTAGAGCGGTTTTTAAATTTGCTATATCAATAATACCTAAAGTAGTAAATAAACTATTAGATGATTCATGCGAAGATATATCAAATATTAAATATATTATTCCACATCAAGCAAATCTTAGAATAATAGATGATGCTGCTAAAAAACTAAATATAAGTAAGGACAGGTTCTATGTTAACTTGGACTCTTATGGAAATACTTCTGCAGCTAGTGTGCCTATAGCTTTTAGTGAAGTTATAAACAAAGGATTAGTTAATAAAGGTGATAAAATTATTTTGGTTGCTTTTGGTGGTGGATTAACTTGGGCTGGAATGTTACTAGAATTATAATATTCGGCGAATTATTGAAATTATAAAATGAAGTTAAAAAATAAAAAATTAGTTGAAATTTAGGAGGAAATATAAATGATATTTGAAAAAATTAGAGAAATAGTAGTAGAACAATTAGGTGTGAATGAAGATGATGTTAAATTAGAAACAAGATTTATAGAAGATTTAGAAGCTGATTCATTAGATTTATTCCAAGTAATAATGGAGCTTGAAGATGCTTTTGATGTAAAAGTTGAAGAAGTTGAAAACATAAAAACAGTTTCAGATGCTGTAAATTTCATTGAAAAAGCAACAGCAAAATAGTATTGGAGGTAAATATATGAAAAAGGATATATGCGGTATTTTAGGTATTAAGTATCCTATTTTTCAAGGTGGAATGGCTTGGGTTTCAGAAAGTACTCTTGCTGCAGCAGTTTCCAATGCTGGAGGACTTGGTATTATAGCAGGAGCAAATGCTCCTGCTAGCCATATAAGAGATGAAATAAGAAGGACTAAAGAACTTACAAATAAGCCTTTTGGACTTAATATAATGCTTTTATCAGATAATGCTGATGAATTATCAGATATTGCAATTGAAGAAGGGGTTAAAGTAATAACTACTGGTGCAGGTAATCCAGGTAAATTTATGGATAAGTGGAAACAAGCAGGTATTGTAGTTATTCCTGTTGTAGCTTCTGTAGCATTAGCTAAAAGAATGGAACGTTACGGAGCTGATGCTGTTATAGCAGAAGGCTGTGAATCAGGTGGTCACGTTGGTAAGCTAACTACAATGGCATTATTACCACAAGTGGTTGATGCCGTAAATATTCCTGTTATAGGTGCTGGTGGTATAGGTGATGGAAGAGGTATTACCGCTGCTTTTGCTCTTGGAGCAAGTGGCATTCAAGTTGGTACTAGGTTCTTAGCATCAGAAGAATGTCAAATTCATGATAATTATAAAAATGCTGTAATAAACTCAAGAGATATTGATACTGTTATTACTGGAAGATCTACAGGACACCCTGTTCAGGTACTAAAAAATAAACTTGCAAAAGAATATTTAAAACTTGAAAATGATAATGCAAGCATTGAAGAACTTGAAGAATTAGGTAAAGGAGCTCTGAAAAAGGCCGTAGTAGATGGTGATATTGAAAATGGTTCACTAATGGCAGGTCAAATATCTGGAATGGTAAAAAAGGTTCAAAGTGTTAAAGAAATAATTGAAGAAATGTTTAATGAATACGAAGAAGTAAAAAGAAGTCTATAACTAATAGATAATGGAGGAATTATGAAGATAGCATTTATTTTCTCAGGTCAAGGTTCTCAATATATAGGAATGGGAAAAGAATTATATGATAATATTCCTAGCTGTAAAAAAATATATGATAAAGCTAATGAAGTTTTAGGGTTTGATTTGAAAGAATTAATATTTAATGGTGATAAAGAAGAATTAAATATTACTGAAAATACACAACCTGCAATATTAACAACTTCTATAGCTATTCTACAAGCTATAAAAGATAAAGGTATCAATCCAGATATAGTTGCAGGATTAAGCTTGGGAGAATATTCTGCACTTGTTGCTAGTGAAGCTTTGGACTTTGAAACTGCAGTTTCTTTAGTAAAAAAAAGAGGGCGTTTTATGCAAGAAGCAGTACCCCAAGGTATTGGTTCAATGGTTGCAGTCATTGGATTAAATGAAGATAAAATAAAAAAAGTATTAAAAGTAGCTAGTGAAAGAGGAATAGTAGAAATAGCTAACTATAATACTAATAATCAAATAGTAATAGGTGGAGAAAGTGAAGCCGTTGAATTCGCAAGTGAATTATTAAAAGAAAGTGGCGCAAGAAGAGTCATTCCTCTAAAAGTATCTGGTCCTTTTCATACTTCACTATTAAATCAGGCGTCTATTAAATTAAAAAATGAATTTGAAAATATACACTTTAATACTCCAAAGATAAAGACAATAACAAATGTTACAGCAGATTTTATTGAAAATGGAGATGAAATTAAAAATTTATTAATAAATCAAGTTAAATCTTCTGTAAGATGGAGTGAAACCATTGAAAGAATGCTTGATGAAGGTATAGATACATTTATTGAAATAGGACCTTTAAAAACTTTAAGTAGTTTTGTTCGTGAAATAAGCAAAGAAAAAAAAGCTACTGTAAAAATCTTTAATGTAGAAGATTTAAAATCACTTAATAAGACACTAGAAGGGATGGAAGCTATATGTTAAAAGGGAAAAATGTAATAGTAACTGGGGCTACAAGAGGAATTGGTAGAGAAATTGCATTAACTTTAGCTCAAAATGGAGCTAATATAGCTATGAATTATAGAAACTTAAACAGTGAAGTAGAAGATTTAATCAATGAAATTAAAAGTTTTGGTGTAGATGCTTTAGCAATAAAATGTGATGTAAGTAGTACTAATGAAGTTGAGAACTTCGTAAAAGAAGTGAAAGCTCATTATAATACAATAGATGTTTTAGTTAATAACGCAGGTATAACTAAAGATGGATTAATTCTTAGAATGAAAGAAGAAGATTTTGATGATGTTCTAGATGTTAATTTAAAGGGTACATTTAATACTACAAAGTCAATATCTTCTATTATGGTTAGACAAAAATATGGAAAGATAATAAATATTTCTTCTGTTGTTGGTATAGCTGGTAATGCAGGACAATGTAATTATGCAGCTTCAAAAGCTGGTGTTATTGGATTTTCTAAATCGGTAGCAAGAGAACTTGCTTCAAGAAATATAAATGTTAATGTAGTAGCTCCAGGATATATAAATACTGATATGACTAAGAATCTACCTGATAAAGTTAAAGAAGAAATAATTAAAAGTATACCTATGAAAAAAATAGGTAATCCAAAAGAAGTTGCTAATTTAGTATTATTCTTATCATCAAATTTATCAGACTACATTACAGGTCAAGTAATAAATGTTGATGGTGGAATGGTAATGGCATAAAGGAGGCATTAAATTGAAAAGAAGAGTGGTAATCACTGGACTTGGAGCAATAACTCCAATAGGAAATAATGTAGATAGTTTTTGGGAAGGTGTTAAATTAGGCAAAAACGGAATAGATGAAATATCTTTATTTAATGCCGAAAATTTAAAGGTAAAAATGGCTGCTGAGGTTAAAGATTTTGACCCTAACAACTTTATAGATAAAAAAGAAGCAAAAAGAATGGATAGATATACTCAGTTTGCTATTATAGCAGCACAAGAATCTATTAAAGATAGTAATCTTGATTTTAATACATTAAATAGAGAACGAGTTGGAGTGATGTTTGGATCTGGTATTGGTGGACTTTGTACTATTGAAAGCCAAATAAGAAATTTAGTTGCTAAGGGGCCTAATAGAGTATCACCACTTACTATTCCAATGGCTATATCAAATATTGCTTCAGGTACTATTGCTATAAAATATGGGATTTTAGGAAGCACATTAAGTTTAACTTCTGCATGTGCAACTTCAACTCATTGTATTGGTGAAGCTTATAGAAGCATTAAAGATGGTTATCTTGATATTGTTGTAGCTGGCGGAGCTGAAGCTTCTATATGTGAATTTGGTATTGCAGGATTCCAATCACTTACTGCATTAAGTAGAAGTGAAGATAAAAATAGAGCATCAATTCCATTTGATAAAGAAAGAAATGGATTTGTTATGGGAGAAGGTGCAGGCTCATTAATATTAGAAGATTTAGACAGTGCTTTAAAAAGAGGTGCAAAAATCTATGCAGAGGTAGTTGGATATGGTTCAACTTGTGATGCTTATCATATAACATCACCTTGCTTAGATGGTGATGGTGCATATAGAGCTATGAGAGATGCATTAACTGATGCTGATATAACTGCCGATAAAATATCTTATATAAACGCACATGGTACATCAACAGAAATTAATGATAAAGTTGAAACCTTAGCTATCAAAAAAGCTTTAGGGGATAATTATATGAATGCATATGTTAGTTCTACTAAATCAATGACTGGTCATTTATTAGGTGCTGCAGGTGCTATCGAAGCTATTGTTTCAATAAAAGCACTACAAGATAATTTTGTTCCAGCAACAATTAATTATGTAAATGAAGATAAGGATTGTGATTTAAATCTTGTTGTCAATGAAGGAAAAGAATCTAATGTAGAATATACAATGTCAAACTCTTTAGGATTTGGTGGACATAACGGAACTCTTATATTTAAAAAATGGAGGTAGTTAAGATGTTAGACTATAACCAAATAAAAGAGCTTATTAAGGAGATAGATTCATCGTCTCTAAGAGTCTTTGAATTAGAAAATAGTGATATAAAATTAAAGCTTAGTAAAAACGAAGAAAATTCTTCATCTAAAGAAAATGTTATTAACACAACATCTTCTGAAAATTCTACAGTCTTTACAAAGGAAACTAAAACCACAACTGAAGAAACTTTAGTTGAAGATGAAGAATTAATAGAAGAAAACTTAAATATAGTTAAATCACCATTAGTTGGAACTTATTATTCATCTTCAACTCCAGGGGGAGCCCCATATGTTGAAGTTGGATCTAAAGTAAAAAAAGGTGATGTGCTTTGTATAGTTGAAGCTATGAAGATAATGAATGAAATAACATCAGAAGTTGATGGAGAAATTGTTGAAGCTTTAAGAAGTGATGAAGAAATTGTTGAGTTTGGAATGGAATTATTCAAGATTCGTTCCTAATAATAAATATAATATAGATATTAGTGGTGGTGAAAATCTAATAAACATTTTTACTGCCACTTATTAAAATATCTATTATTTAAGGAGATTTTAAAATGGATATTAAGGAAATTATGGATATAATTCCTCATAGATATCCTTTTCTTTTAATAGATAAGGTCATAAAAATTGAGGAAAATAAAATAACTGCGATAAAAAACGTTACAGCAAACGAATACTACTTTCAAGGACATTTTCCAACTGAACCTGTTATGCCTGGGGTATTAATAATTGAATCTTTAGCACAGGCTGGTGCTGTGGCTCTTTTAAGTAAAGATGAATTTAAAGGTAAGATAGCATATTTTGCAGGAATAAATAATGCTAAATTTAGAAGAAAAGTTTTTCCAGGAGATACATTAAGATTGGAAGTTGAACTTACTAAAATACGTGGCAAAGCTGGTGTAGGATATGGAATTGCTTATGTTGAAGATAAGAAGGTTTGTGAAGGAGAATTAACCTTCATGGTAGGTTAATAAAAAGAGGTGTTTTATGATTAGAAAAGTTTTAATAGCTAATAGAGGTGAAATTGCTGTAAGAATCATAAGAGCTTGTAGAGAGCTTGGATTAAAAACTGTTGCTATTTATTCGGAAATTGATAAAGATGCCATGCATACAGAACTTGCAGATGAAGCTATTTGTGTTGGAACTTCAAAATCTAAAGATTCTTACCTTAATGAAAGTAATATAATAAGTGCAGCAGTAGTAACAGGTTGTAACGCAATTCATCCTGGCTTTGGATTTTTATCAGAGAAAGCTAGCTTTGCAAGTATGTGCGAAGAATGTAATATTAAGTTTATTGGCCCAAGTAGCGAAACAATAAATATTATGGGAAATAAATCAGTAGCAAGAGAAATAATGAAAAATGCCGGTGTTCCAGTTATTCCTGGTAGTGATGGTCTTATTGAAAATATTGAAGAGGCTAAAATAGAAGCCAAAAGAATTGGATATCCAATAATGATTAAAGCTTCCTTAGGTGGAGGAGGAAAAGGTATAAGAATTGTTGCTAATGAAGATGAACTAGAAAATGCATTTTTTACTGCAAGAACAGAAGCAAAAAATAACTTTGGTGATGATTCAGTATATATGGAGAAATTCATAGAAAATCCAAGGCATATAGAATTTCAAATTTTAGGTGATACCTTTGGTAATATAATTCATCTTGGTGAAAGAGACTGTACTATCCAAAGAAGGAATCAAAAAGTACTTGAAGAAGCTCCATCTTATATCTTAAATGATGAATTAAGAAAAGAAATGGGTGAGGCAGCAATTAAAGCCGCAAAAGCAGTTAAGTATGTTAATGCTGGTACAATTGAATTTTTAGTAGATAAACATGGTGACTTTTATTTCATGGAAATGAATACTAGAATTCAAGTAGAACATCCTGTAACTGAAATGATAACTTCTGTTGATATAGTAAAAGAACAATTAAAAATTGCTAACGGTAATGAATTACAGCTTACACAGGATGATATAAAAATAGAAGGTCATGCTATTGAGTGTAGAATAAATGCTGAAAATCCAAAGAAATCATTTGCTCCTTGCCCTGGCAAAATTAGCTTTTTAAATATACCTGGAGGTAATGGAATTAGGGTTGATACAGCTGTTTATAATGGTTATACTATTCCACCAACTTATGATTCTATGATAGCAAAGGTTATTTCTCATGGAAAAACTAGAGAAGAAGCAATCAATAAAATGTTAAGGGCTCTAGATGAATTTACTATTGAAGGAATAGAGAGCAATATAGATTTTCAAATTGATATTTTAAATAATGATATATTCCGCTTAGGAACTTTTGATACAAGTTTTATAAGCAAAGAATATAATCTATAAGTTGGTGAAATTATGGGTATTTTTAAGAAAAAACAATATGGTGTAATAAATATGCCACCTGTTGATACTAATGATACTCCCATTGTTCCTGATGGAGCATGGGTAAAGTGTAATCATTGTGGAAAGATTTTATATAAAAAAAATTTAGAAGAAAATTATAAAATGTGTCCTAATTGTAATTATTATTTTAGATTAGGTGCACATGAAAGATTAGATTTAATTTGTGATAAGGATACATTTGTTGAATTTAATAAATGTCTAGAGTCGAAAAATCCAATGAACTTCCCTGGCTATGATAATAAATTAAAGATGAGTAAAGAAAATTCTAAAATTAATGAAGCCGTTGTAACTGGAAAATGTAAAATAAACGGAAGTGAATCTATTATTTGTATAATGGATTCTAACTTTATGATGGGAAGTATGGGTACAGTTGTTGGTGAAAAAATAACCTTTGCTATTGAAAAAGCAATTAATGAAGAGCTTCCTATAATAATCTTTACAGCTTCTGGTGGTGCAAGAATGCAAGAGGGAATTCTTTCATTAATGCAAATGGCTAAAATTAGTGCAGCACTGGCAAAGCATAGTGAAAAAGGGTTACTTTATATTACGGTTTTAACTGATCCTACAACAGGTGGAGTTACTGCAAGCTTTGCAATGTTAGGAGATATAATTATTGCAGAGCCAAAGGCTTTAATCGGATTTGCAGGAAGAAGAGTTATTGAAGGAACCATTAAAGAAAAGCTACCTGATGATTTTCAAAGTGCAGAATTCTTATTAGAAAAGGGATTTGTAGATAATATTGTAGATAGAGCTGAATTAAAGAATACACTATCCCTATTATTAGAGTTACACAAACCTCAAGGAGGTGCATCAGTTGAATAAAAAGGTTAAAGCATGGGATAGATTAACAATTGCTAGAATGGTTGAAAGACCAAATGCTGAAGATTATATAAAACTAATTTTTAATAATTTTTTTGAATTACACGGAGATAGAAACTATAGAGATGATAAATCTATCATTGGAGGAATAGGGTTATTAGAAGATATTCCAGTTACTATAGTTGGTATTCAAAAAGGTAAAAACTTAAAAGAGAATATGGAAAGAAATTTTGGTTCACCTTATCCTGAGGGATACAGAAAAGCATTAAGGTTAATGAAGCAAGCTGAAAAATTTAAAAGACCAATTATTTGTTTTATAAATACTCCTGGAGCATATTGCGGTGTAGAAGCTGAAGAACGTGGTCAAGGAGAAGCTATTGCTAGAAACTTGTTGGAAATATCTCAACTTACTGTACCTATTATTTCTATAATTATAGGTGAAGGGGGCAGTGGTGGCGCCATAGCACTAGCTTGTGGTGATAGAGTGTGGGCGCTAGAAAATTCTATATATTCTATTTTATCACCTGAAGGATTTGCTTCTATATTATTAAAAGATTCATCAAAAGCTCAAGAAGTTTCAGAAATAATGGGAATGACTTCTTATGACTTATTAGAAAAAGGTATAATTGAAAAGATTATTAAGGAACCTGATGGCGGTGCTCAAAATGATATTAATTTTGTTGCAAATGAAATTAAAAGTAATTTAATAAATGAAATAAAAATTTTGCAAAACAAAACTGTAAGAGAACTTTTAAATCAAAGATATTTACGTTATAGAGATTTTTAATAAATAAAATTAAATGAATTAAAATGAGCAGGTAATATTAAAACCTGCTCATTTATTTTAAGGTAATTATACAGAGGTATGTGTAGCTTAATACACAAAATGTATCTACATTAAAGATTATTACCATTTTTTATATTTTATACACAATATTGATATTTTTTCTTCTTGATATATTACAAAATTGTAATTTAAATGTAATATATTTATATGAGTGTGCTTTTAATTTTTATTGTATAATATATTTATAATTAAATTAAAGAAAAGGAATTTATATGTATGGCAAAAAAGGTAGATTTAAATTAGTAAAATTTTTATTGACTTCCATACTCTTAATATTTTTCACTTTTATGTTGATAATTTCTAGTATTTATCGTTCTATTGTTAATGATATAGAAATTCAAAATATAGTTAATGAAATACAATCTGGATCTAATTATGTACAAGCTGAAGATATTAGCCAAATTTTTTTAGATGCAATTGTTGCAATTGAAGATCACCGTTTCTATAAACATGGTGCAATTGATTTAATATCTATAGCTCGTGCAACATTTATTAACATAAAAAATAAAGAAATTGTTGAGGGGGGAAGTACTATTACTCAACAGTTAGTAAAAAATTTATTTCTAAATATGAATCAAACTTTAGAAAGAAAAATAAATGAGATATTTATAGCATTTGAACTTGAAAAATTATACTCAAAAAAAGAAATTCTAGAGCTTTATGTTAATGTTGTTTACTATGGAGATGGATTTACAGGAATAAAATCTGCATGTAATGGTTATTTTAATAAACACCCAAAAGATTTAACTAAAGATGAAGCAACTCTTTTAGCAGGTTTACCACAAGCTCCAAGCGCTTATGCTTTAAATAGTAATTATGAAAAAGCTCTTGAAAGACAGAAACAAGTTATTGAAGCTTTAAATAACTTGAGTATTACTAATTAAATATTATATAATAATTTAAAAATATAAATAAAGCCTTTTGGATAAGATAATAATTTTTAATCCAAAAGGCTTTATTTATAGGAGAATATTATGAGTTTTTCGATATTATATATTATATGGTAAATAGTTGTGTTTATGATAAAAAGTAAATGTTTCAGGAGGGTATTAGATGTTAACGTCAATAAAAAATGCAGTATTTTATCACATTTATCCATTAGGCTTTTGTGGGGTTATAAATAATAGAAAAAGTATATCATCAGCTTCTGGATTTAATAAGTTTGATGATAAATGGATAAATCACTTAAAAAATATGGGCATAAATGCAATTTATTTTGGACCTATATTTCAATCTAGCTATCATGGTTATGATACAATAGATTATCTAAAAATAGATGAGCGCTTAGGAACAAATAGTGATTTTAAAAATATAGTTTCTAAACTCCATGCTAATAATATAAGAGTTATTATCGATGGTGTATTTAATCATGTAGGAAGAGAGTTTTGGGCATTTGTAGATGTTAAAAATAACAAATCAAATTCGCAGTATTCTTCTTGGTTTAACATTGACTTTAATGGCAATAGTAACTATAATGACGGCTTTTATTATGAAGGCTGGGAAGGTCACTATGATTTAGTTAAATTAAATCTATATAATAAAGATGTAAAATGTTATTTACTTCATGTTGTTGAAGAATGGATTAATGAATTTGATATTGATGGTATAAGATTAGATGTTGCATATTTATTAGATAAAGACTTTATTAAAGAATTAAGATTTACAACTAATAAATTAAAAAATGATTTTTGGCTAATGGGAGAAATGATTCATGGCGATTATAATTCTATAGTTTCACCAGAAATGCTACATTCTGCTACAAATTATGAATTATATAAAGGATTATATTCAAGTCATAATGATAAAAATTATTTTGAAATAGCTTATTCACTTAATAGACAATTCGGTGAATATGGGATATATAAAAATTTAACATTATATAACTTTGTTGATAATCACGATGTAAATAGAATAGCAACTATAATAAATGACAAAAGATATTTAAAAAATATATACACTTTGTTATTCACAATTCCAGGAATCCCATCAATTTATTATGGTAGTGAGTGGGGAATAGAGGGCGATAGAAGTATAACTGATCTTAATCTAAGGCCAGAACTTTCAATAGATGATTTCTATAATAATGAAAAATCAAAAAATCTTGAAGATTTTATTACAAAGTTAATTACTATAAGGAAAAATAATAAAGAACTTACTTTAGGAATATATAAAGAATTTATTGTCAAAAATAAACAATTTGCATTTGGTAGATACCTAAATGATAATTGGATAATAATATTATTAAATCTAGATGATAAAGAAGAATCAATTGAACTTAATGCTCCATTTAAAAATAGTACTATTACTAATTTGTTAGATGAAAATAATAAATATATAAATAAAAATAATAAAATGATTATAAAAATGGAACCTTTTAGCAGTAAAATATTAAAAGAAATTTAATTACCTGTCTAATAAAAATATAACTCTCCTTATTTAAATATCAAGGAGAGTTATAAATAAACCTATTTAATACTTTAGTATCTAAATTATTTAAAAGAATAGCTATCTATAATAAAAATTATTGATAATAAAATAAAAATAGCTGTAGATATAAATATTAATGGTGCTGAAATTACTGATAAAGTGAAATTACTATAAATTTTTCATTGATATAATTATTTAAACTTTTATTCTCTCTACAGTATCTTCCCGTAATAACTCCCCCATATTACAAGTAGTATATCCTAATTATATTCATAAATTTTTCAAACTAGAATGACAATGAAAACATTATCACTAAAACTACTTTACTAAAATATCCCTCCAAGATGTTGACATTAAAATTTAAAGGAGTAAAATAAATAATATAGAGTTAGCACTCATCGCAGTAGAGTGCTAACAATAATATGTTAACTTAAAAGGAGAGAGTTTTATGGAAACAAAACAATTTAAAGCTGAATCTAAAAGACTTTTAGATTTAATGATTAATTCAATTTACACACATAGAGAGATCTTTCTAAGAGAGCTTATATCTAATGCTAGTGATGCTATTGATAAAATTTATTATAAGTCTTTAAGTGATGATAATATAAACTTCAATAAAGAAGATTTCTTTATTAAGGTTTCTATAGATAAAGAAAATAGAACTATAAAAATTTCTGATACAGGAATTGGTATGAGTAAGGATGAATTAGATGATAACTTAGGTGTTATTGCTAAAAGTGGTTCTCTTCAATTCAAAAAAGAAAATGAAATTAAAGATGGTTGCGATATAATAGGACAATTTGGTGTTGGTTTTTATTCCTCATTCTTAATAGCTGATAAAGTTACTGTAATTACTAAAGCTTTTGGAAGTGACGAAGCATATAAATGGGAATCTACTGGTGTTGAAGGATATACAATAGAACCTTCTACTAAGGATACAGTTGGTACCGATATTATATTACATGTAAAAGCTAACACAGATGATGAAAATTTTGATGAATATCTAAATGAATATAAAATCCAATCCTTAATAAAGAAATATTCAGATTTTATTAGATATCCAATTAAAATGGATCTTACTGAAAGAAAGCTTAAAGAAGGAACTGAAAGTGAATATGAAGACTACATAGAAGAAAAAGTAGTTAATAGCATGGTTCCAATTTGGAGAAAAAATAAAAATGAATTAACTCAAGAAGATTACAATAATTTTTATAAAGAAAAACATTATGGATTTGATACACCTTTAAAACATATTCATTTAAGTGTTGATGGAACTGTAAGTTATAATGCAATATTATATATTCCTGAAAATATGCCTTATGATTTCTATACAAAGGATTATGAAAAGGGATTAGAATTATATTCTAATGGAGTTATGATAATGAATAAATGCTCTGATCTTCTTCCAGATTACTTTGGATTTGTTAAAGGTATAGTTGATTCAGAAGACTTATCATTAAATATATCTAGAGAAATCCTTCAACATGATAGACAATTAAGATTTATCGCTAAAAATATTAAAAATAAGATTAAGAGCGAACTTGAAAAAATGCTTAGAAATGAAAGAGAAAATTATGAAAAATTCTATAAAGCATTTGGAAGAACTTTGAAATTTGGAGTTTATGATAATTTTGGTGCTGAAAAGGAAGTCCTTCAAGATCTATTAATGTTCTATTCATCTAAGGAAAAGAAAATGGTTACGTTAGATGAATATGTTACAAGAATGGCTGAAGATCAAAAATATATTTACTATGCTGTTGGTGAATCTATTGATAGAATCGAAAAGATGCCACAAACTGAAGTATTATTAGACAAAGGATATGAAATTTTATACTTCACAGATGATATAGATGAATTTGCTATAAAAATGTTAATGAAATATAAAGAAAAAGAATTTAAATCTGTATCTAGTAGTGATTTAGGTATCGAAAATAATGATGAAGAGGCTAAAGCAGAAGAGAGTAATGAAGAAAACAAATCATTATTTGATGCTATGAAAGAAATCTTAAATGATAAAATAAGTGCTGTTAAAGTTTCTAAGAAGTTAAAAAATCATCCTGTTTGTTTATCAAATGAAGGGGATTTATCTATTGAAATGGAAAAAGTATTAAATTCAATGCCAAATAATCAGGATGTAAAAGCTCAAAAAGTATTAGAAATTAATGTTCATCATGAAGTATTCAATGCTTTAAAGGATGCATATGAAAATGATAAAGATAAATTTAATTTATATACTAACCTTTTATATAATCAAGCATTACTAATAGAAGGCTTATCAATAGTAGATCCTGTTGAATTCACAAACAACATATGCAAATTAATGAAATAATTTGTTAATATAAAATCCCTCATTTAATTTATTATATTAAATGAGGGATTTTATATCTTATATTAAGTTATAAAATTCTTAATATAAAAAAAGTATAAGCTATACGTATTTAAATTTCACAATAATTTCCTTGATTTCACCTTTTGAATTTTTTCTAATTGAAAAGTTTTTAATATCTTTAAACTCATTTTCTAATTGAAATGAAAGTTCATTAATAGTAGCTTTACATTTTTTTGATAAATCATTATCCTCAACTACAACAAATCTTGATTTTCTACAAGTTGTTTCATTTTGTAAATCATCAATTACTACATAGTAATCTGAATTTTCCTCAATTACATAATACTCCTTATTTAATGTTAAGCTTGAACATAAGTTATTATCTATACATCTTAAAATCATGATAAAATCCTCCCTACCCCTTTTTTTAAAATTATAAACTATAATTTACAAAAATTAAATAGTAACATTACATAAATTTAACATCAATTTTTAGTAAGAAGTTCTATTAATTTTATAAATATATTTTACAAGTATATATTAAATCCTGTATAATCAACAGTGCTAAAGAAATTTAATATGCTATTTTAATCTAAAGAAAAAACTTTTATTAATAATATTGGAGGGAAATACATGGAAATAAAGGATAGAGGATTAAATGAAAAAATTAATCAATTAAAAAAAGGTTTAGAAATAGTTGGTGGAAAATCTGCTCTACTATTAGAAGATAATAACGAAATTTTAAACTATATTATAGAAAAAGCTTTTAATGATGGAGTTGTTAAATTTAATATAAACAATATTGAATATACTATTAATGAATTAATTAAATGTAAACAAGCTTATGAAATTTATTTCCTAAAAAATAAATTAACTACTCTAAATTCAATAGTTTATAAAATTAAAAAATATGATACATCTTTAGACTCGCTGATTAGAAAATATAAAAAAAGCAGATCATTAGAAGAATATAATGAAATTACTAATAGAATCAAAAAAACTTATAGACTTGATATTAATAAGTTAGTACTAAGTAGCATTAATGGTGAAGTTTTAAATGAGTTGAGTTTAGAAGAACAAGAAGCTTTTTATAGTGAATATTTAACTCAAAAAAGAAAGCAGATAATAGATGGTGTTATTAGTAAAATGGGGATAGTTTAATATAAACTATCCTTTTTATCTTACACACCTTCATTGTTGAAATTTGGTACAAATTCTTCTGAATCTGTTCCAGATTCTTGAATAAATCCATTTCTTACTCCTATTGAAAGAGCATAATTAACAATAGAATCGTAGGTTTTTTCATTAATACTTTTATTAATTTCAGGATACATTTTAGCATTGTACATTGGAGTATATTGATTCATTAATGATATATATACATTGTCTCCAAATTTTTTATAAATAGCATCAATAATCTTTTTGGAATCAAATAATAATCCAGGCAATAATAAATGTCTTATAATAACCCCTTTCATAATGATTCCATCTTCATTAAACTTTGGATTACCTACTTGTCTTATCATTTCATCTATTATTTCTAATGCATTCTTTGAATATCCTTTTATTTTTGAATATTTTAAAGCATATTTATCTTCAAAATACTTAAAGTCAGGTAAGTAAACATCTATATATCCATCTAAAGCTTTTATTGTATCTAATGTATCTATAGAATTAGTATTATATATTATAGGTAAATTTAGTCCGTTATTCTTTGCTATTTTTAATGCTTCTATAATTTGGGGTACAAAGTGAGTTGGCGTAACTAAATTTATATTATTTGCACCTTTATCTTGTAATTCTAAAAATATTTCTGCTAATCTTTCTATTGTTATTTCTGTTCCAAATCCTTCACTTGATATTTTATAATTTTGACAAAAAACACATTTTAAATTGCAATTCGAAAAGAACACTGTTCCTGAGCCCTTTTTCCCCGAAATGCATGGCTCTTCCCAAAAATGTAGAGCTGCTCTTGCTATTCTTATACTATTAGTACTATTACATATGCCTTTAATTCCCTTATTTCTATTTACATTACACTTTCTCATACATAAAGTACAATTTTCTAATAATTTCATATAATTCATATAAACACCTCGTAAAAATTAGTATATCAGCATATATTACATTAATCAATTTAGGGTAACATATAGTTATTTTAAGTCAAATGTGGTATAATTGTGGCATAATGAAAATTCGAGAGGTGTAATATATGAATACGGTAACGGTTGTAATAAATGGTACTGAATATAATTTGAGAGGAAAAGAAGATGAAAGATATTTGTCTGAAGTTGCCGCTTATGTAGATACTAAAATAAGAGAAATTTCAGGGAGCAATAAAAAATTAAGTACAAGTTCTGCTGCGGTTCTTACTGCTGTTAACATTGCAGATGAACTTTTTAAATGTGATTTAGAAATTGGAAATATTACTAAGAAAAAAAATTCTCTTGAAGAACGTCATTTAACATTAAAAGAAAGATTAAGAGAACTTAAAGTTGAAATAGACGAAACTGCAAAAGCAAGAGCCTCAGAAGTTGAATCTCTAAAGTCTGTTATCTTTGATATGGAATCAAAATTAAAAGAGTTAGAAAGCTATAAATTATTAAGTGAAGAGTTAACAGAGAAAGTAAAAGCATTAACTGAAATAAACAATAATAATGAAACTCAAATTTCAGAGTTAAATAAAGAACTATTAGAATTGCAAAATGCAAATGAAAAACTTGAAGCTACTGTTAAAAATTGTACTGAAGAGATAAATAATAGAGTAGCAATTTCTGAATTTGAAGAAGCAATTACAAAATTAGAAAAAACACAAAAAATTAATCTTATATTAAGTGATGAAAATGATGATCTTAAAGAAATAGTATCAACATATCAAAATAAAGCTAATAACTATTCTATTGAAAATTCAGAATTAAAAGAAACTGAACATAAATTGAGAGAAACAATAAAATTTAAAGAAGCTGAATTAGAAGAGTTTAAAGCATTAAATGAAAAACAAACCTTAGAAGAAAAAAGCACTATGGAAAAAAAGATTAATTCATTAGAAGTAGAATTGCAAGATGCCTTAAAGAAAAAAGAAACTTATAGGTTACGTAATAAAGATATTAACTTCCAACTACAAAACTATAAATATAAAGTTTTAGATTTAGAAAAAAAACTTATTGATACTCAATTTAATCTAGCGGTAGAAAAAAGAGATAAAAACCCACTATTAAGATAAGTCTGCTCATCATTGAGCGGACTTATCTTAATTAGTATAGAAAAACAATAATAATTATGTTATAACAATAAGTAGTTATAATAGTTATACTAGAATTAATAGTAAATACCTATATATTTTAAACAAAAGATTACATTAACTTTTTAAATTTAGGAGAGATTTTTATGAATAAAATAGAAGTTCTAGCACCAGCTGGAAGTATGGAGAGTCTGTATGCAGCTATAAACAAAGGTGCCGATGCTGTTTACCTTGGTGGAAACAAATTTTCTGCTAGAGCTTATGCATCAAATTTTGATAATGAAAACATGCAAAAAGCTATTGATTATGCTCATAGTTATGGTGTGAAAATTTATGTTACTATAAATACAATACTAAAAGAAAATGAAATTGAAGAAGCTGTTAGATATGTTGGATATTTATATGAAATAGGTGCTGATGCTTTAATAATTCAAGACCTAGGCCTTTTCAAAAGAATTAAAGAAGATTATCCTGACTTTGAACTTCATGCTTCTACACAAATGACAATTCATAATGGAGAAGCTGCTATATATTTTAAAGAAAAAGGATTTCATAGACTTGTTCTTTCTAGAGAGATGACAATTGATGAAATTAAATATATATCAAAAGATTTAATGATAGAAACTGAAATGTTTGTTCACGGAGCAATTTGTGTTAGTTATTCTGGACAATGTTTAATGAGCTCAATAATAGGTGGAAGAAGTGGTAACAGGGGAAGGTGTGCTCAACCTTGTAGAATGGAATATATACTAAAGGGTGAAAAATCTGGTGAGCAAAAAGGTCATCTATTAAGCCCAAAAGATATGTGTACTATAGATGATGTTAAAGATATAGTTGAAAGCGGAACGCATTCTTTAAAAATAGAGGGAAGAATGAAAAGACCTGAATATGTAGCTGGAGTAGTTGACAATTATAGAAAAGCAGTAGATAAAGTATTATTTAAGAAAAAATATAATGAACAAGAAGGTAAAGGACAATTACTTCAATTATTTAATAGAAGTGGATTTACAAATGCATATTTAAAAGGAAATACTGGTAGAGATATGATGAGCTTCAATTCTCCTAAAAATGCTGGAGTTCCACTAGGGGTAGTTGAAAAATCTGGTGAAATTAAACTTAAAGAAAGTTTATCTTTAGGGGATGGAGTTAGATATAGAGATAAGGGATTTTCAGTAAGTAAAATTTTATTAAATGGTAAAGAAGTTTCAAGTGCTAAAAGAGGGGATAGTGTTAAACTTTTCCCTATAGATTATAAAAAAGGTGATGAGTTATTTAAGAGCTTAAATAAACAACTTTTTGATGAGTTAGAAGACTATATTAAGCCTTATAATAAGAAAATTTCTTTAAATGCAAGAGTTAAATTTGCTGTTAATTCTCCAATTGAACTAAACATAATACATAATAATAAAGAATATAGATTTAGTGGTGAAATTGTACAAAAAGCAGAAAAAAGGCCTTTAGATAAAGAAAGAATTGAAGAAGCACTAAAAAAATCTGGTGATATTCCATTTAAATTAGATTTTATTGAATTTAGTGAATTTGAGGATGGATTCTTACGTATTGCTGATTTAAATAACTTAAGAAGAGATGCTTTAGAAGGTATTGCTAAAAGTATTTGTAAAGAATCTAGAAGAAAAAGACCAAAGAAAGAAGATAAAAAATTATCTTATTCAATAAATGATTATATTAATATTTCTGAAATATATAGTTGTATTACAAAAGACCAACTTAATGCATTATTAGATTGTAAGGTTAAACATATAGCTTTTGACATATTTAGCAGGGAATTAGGTGCTCTTAGAATATCTGACTTAATTGATACATTTGAAAAGGTAAATGGGGATGTAAATTTATACATTAAAACATCTTCTATAATAAAAGGTGAATTTGATAAGGTGTGTAAATTTATAGATAAAGCTAAACCTTATATAAAAGGAATAATAACTTCTAATATAGGATTAATTAATGTATATAAAGATTCGCTTATTATAATTGGTGATTATAAACTTAATATAATGAATTCTCAGAGCTTAGCATTTTATCAAAAAGAAATTTCAATTCCTACATTAAGTATGGAATTAAATAGACTTGAAATTAAAGAAATAACTCGTAAAAATAAAGGCAATAATGCTTATGTTATTTATGGTAAACCTGAGCTTATGATTAGTGAATATTGTCCAATAGGAAGTACTTTTGGAGGTAGAAAAACTAATGTAGAATGTAATGCTATTTGTACTAGAGATAAATTTACTCTTATAGATAGAGTAAACGAAAAGAATAGAGTAATGACTGATTTATTCTGTAGAAGTTATATTTTGAATCCAGTACCACTAAATTTATTTGATGAAATTAGTACATTAAAGGAAATTGGAATTAAAACATTTAGGTTTGATTTTAGAGATGAAAATTATGAGGAAGTAAAAAAAGTAATTAATATGTATAAAAATAATGAATCTTATGATAAAAGTAATTACACTAAGGGGCAATTTAGAAGGGGAATAGAATAGGAGAGTAAAATATGAAAATAATAAATATATTGTTATTAATTGCTGTATTTATATTTGGTGTTATTCAAATGAGAAAATCGTCATCTATAATTAAAACAGATTGGTTTAAAAGTTTATCTTATAACGAAAAACTTAAAACAACATCCAAAATAAAAAACAATTGGAAAACAAGTATTATTTTACTTGCCATAATAGTTTGTGCAATGCTAATTTTAATTTCTTCTTTTATTGGGAAAAGTAATTATTATGAAAATATAATTAATGTATCAATCTTAATTATAAATATTATAGTAACAATATTATTAATTGTTAATAATCAAAAATTATCAAAGGATATAAAAAAATAGCGTTTATATAGGAGCAATTTATGAAGGAAAGAACTTTACGAATTTTAGAATTTAACAAAGTAAAAAATAAGCTTAGAAGTTATGCTGTAACTAGTGGTGGGAAAGAGTTAATAGATGCTCTTTCTCCATATAATTCAATTTATGAGGTTGAAAATAAACTAGAAGAGACTAATGAAGCTTTAGATATATTAATAAAAAAAGGAACTCCACCATTTGAAGGTTTACATGAAACAAAAGAAGAACTTGAAAGAGCTGGAAAGGGTGGTACATTAAATCCAGGTCAATTGATGAAAATTGGCTCAATGCTTAGATGCTCTAGAAGATTCAAAGAATATGTTGCAAGAAAAGAAGAAGAAATAGGATATAAACATCTTGAAGATTTAGCTTATATTTTAGTATCACTTAAAACTATTGAAAATGAAATTGATTCTGCTATTATTTCTGAAGATGAAATAAGTGATAAAGCAAGTGGAACTTTATATAATATAAGAAGAAGTCTAAAAGAAAAAAATTCATCTGTTAGAGAAAAAATAAATTCTATCGTTAGGGCTAACTCAAAATATTTACAGGATTCTCTTTATACAATGAGAGGAGATAGATATGTAATTCCTGTTAAAGCTGAGTATAAAGGTGCCGTACCAGGACTTGTTCATGATCAAAGTTCTACTGGTGCAACACTTTTTATTGAACCAATTAGTTTAGTTAATTTAAATAATGAAATCAAAGAATTAATGCTTAAAGAAAAAGCTGAAATAGAACGAATATTAAGTGAACTTTCTGCAAAAGTTCATGATAATATTGATGCTTTAAGAAGCAATTCTAACATTCTAAGAGAGCTAGATTTTATATTTGCTAAAGGTAAATATGCTTCTTCATTAAATGCAATAAAGCCAGTTGTTAGAAAGGATAGAAGTTTTGATATCCTAGGTGGAAAGCATCCTTTAATTGATCCTAAAGTAGTTGTTCCTTCCGACATATATTTAGGTGAAGAATTTACTACACTTATGATTACAGGACCTAATACAGGTGGTAAAACTGTAACATTAAAAACTGTTGGTTTATTACATTTAATGGCCTTAAGTGGCTTATTAATACCAGCAAAAGATGGTTCATCAATTGGATTCTTCAAAGATATTTTTGCAGATATAGGTGATGAACAAAGTATAGAACAATCATTATCAACCTTTTCATCACATATGACTAATATAGTAACAATTTTAGAATCTGCTTCTTTTGACTCATTAGTACTATTTGATGAATTAGGTTCAGGGACTGACCCAACTGAAGGTGCTGCATTAGCTGTTGCAATTATTGAAACTTTAAATAAAAGAGGATGTAGAATTATAGCTACAACACATTATAGTGAATTAAAAGGATACGCTTTAAGAACAGTAGGTGTTGAAAACGCCTCTGTTGAATTTGATGTAGAAACATTAAGACCTACATACAGATTATTAATAGGTGTTCCTGGTAAATCTAATGCTTTTGAAATATCAAAAAGGCTTGGATTAAGTGAAGATGTTATAGTAAAAGCTAAAGATTTTATGTCTGAAGAAAATTTACAATTTGAAGATTTAATTAGAGATCTTCAAGAAAAGAGTATAATAGCTAATCGTGATGCAAGAGAAGCTAAAAGAATTAAAGATGAAGCAGAAGCCCTAAAAAAGAAATATGATGAAAAACTTAAAAAGCTAGATACAGTTAGAGATAAGGTTTATAATGAAGCTCGCCAAGAAGCTAAGCAAATTATTTCTAATGCAAAAGATGAGGCTGATGAAATAGTTAAAGCAATGAGAGAACTTGAAAAAATGGGAATAGCTGAAGGTGGTAGAACTAGACTTGAAGAAGAAAGAAGAAAACTTAAAACTAGTCTTGAAGAAAAAGAAGCAGCTATAATTAAATCTAGAGAGAATAGTGGTGAAGCTATTACTAAGGTTACTCTTGGTATGGAAGCATTCCTACCATCTTTAAATCAAAGAGTAATAATTGTATCAACTCCTGATAACAAAGGTGATGTACAGGTAGAAGCAGGAATAATGAAAATTAGTGTTAAACTAAAAGATTTAAGAAAGGTTCCAGATGAACCAAAGAAAAAGGAAAAAAAGAAAAGAGAAGTTAAATTAAATATGAAGTCTGTTGATAGCAGAATAGACTTAAGAGGAATGGATTCTGAAGAGGCTTGCTACAGAACAGATAAATATTTAGATGAAGCATACTTAGGAAATTTAGGTGAAGTTACTATAGTTCACGGAAAAGGAACAGGAATATTAAGAAAAGCTATTAATGACATGTTAAAAAGACACCCACATGTAAAATCATATAGACTAGGTGTATATGGTGAAGGTGGAGATGGTGTAACCATTGTAGAGCTAAAATAGAGTTAAATTAATAAATTAAATTCATTTGAAACCCTTTCTTAGTATGCTATAATTAAAGCATACTAAGGAGGGGTTTTATGTATTTAATAAGCGCATGTTTATGTGGAGTAAATTGTAAATACAATGGATTAAATAATTATAATGAAATATGTAATAAGTTATTTGCTTCTGGAAAGGCAATTTTAGTTTGTCCAGAGCAATTAGGGGGACTACCTACACCGCGAATACCAAGTGAGATTAGAGGAAAATCTTTAAATATATTAAATAATAATGGATCAGTAATCGATAAAAATGGTAATGATGTAACACCACAATTTATAAAAGGTGCACAAGAAACATTACAAATTGCAAAAAAATTAAACATTAAAAAAGCTATACTAAAAGATGGTAGTCCATCATGTGGTGTTAATTATATATATGATGGCAACTTTAATGGAACTAAAATAAAAGGTATGGGGTTAACAGCACAATTATTAAAAGAATCATCTATAGATGTAATAAGTGAATTTGAATTAGGAGGTAACATAAATGGGGATATTTGATTTTTTTAAAAGAAAAAAAGATATTGAAGATGATATTGATTTAGAAGAAGCTTTAGATATAAAAGAAATAAACGAAGAAGATAATAGTACTATAAACAATATGAATATTACAAACACTCCACATAATCAACCTGATAGCTTTAACTATAATTTTGTAATAGATAATATAGAAGAGTTTCATAATAGAAATGAACTTACTCCAGAAGAATTAAAATCTTTAATAACTGGTGAAATATTAAAAGTAGTTGATAAATCTCAAAGCTTTGATTCAATGGAAGTATATGCGAAGGAAGCTGCAAAAGCAATAGGCATAGAAAATATACAACCTTTAACAGAATATTTATATGGTGGTATTTCTAAACCAACTGCATTAAAAGGAAGATATAATGAATTAGGGGCTTGGCCTAATGCTGTAAAAAATGCTGTATTAACTATATTATATTCATTTAATGAAAATAGTGTTGATGAATTATTAAAAATAGCTAACGATAAATCTAGTAGTAGTATAAAGGCTGTAAACTTATTATGTAAAATGGCTGCTAAAGGAATCGAAGAAGATAAAATTATAGATTCTATCATTTATATAATGGAAAACTTTAGTGCTGAAAATATAATTTCAACATTAGGATTTTTATCACAAGTAAAAGGTAATCCAAAGGTCTTAAGAACTCTAGAAATATATTTTAAAAAATATATTTATGATAATAATATAGAATCAGCATACGATGTCACATTAAGTATAATAAATAATGTTGGAACATTTACAAGAGAACAATTAATATTTTTAAAAGCAGTTGCACTTAGCGACGAAGTATTAGAATTATCTTTAATTTTAAAAAATGAAAATGGTGAGTTTGATTTATCATCTGTAGCCGAAGATTTAAGACTCAAAGCTGCTTTAAGTTTTTATTCTTTACATAATAAAGATGAAGAAATAAATAGCAAATTAATGTACTTAAGAGATAATTCCTTAGATATGCAACTAAGAAAATATTTAACTGATATTTTAGGTTAATTTTAAATATTATAAATAAAAAAATGATGAATTTATATTCATCATTTTTTTATTTATATTGCAAAAAAGTGGAAAAGTATTGATTTTAATACTTTAACATGATAAAGTATTAAATGAAGAAAGCGTTAAATAAGAGGGGTATATTTATGAATTTTTGTAAATTAATAAAAAATATAGTTTTAGGTGGAAGTATTTTAGCTTTATCAATTGCCTATGTTGGGTGTTCACATGAGTCTTCTGAAAGTACATTAGATAAAGATACACTTATTGTTGGAATGGATGATGCATTTGCACCAATGGGATTTAAAGATGAATCTGGGGAGATAACTGGTTTTGATGTTGATTTAGCAAAAGAATTAGGTAAAAGGTTAAATAAAGAAATTGTTTTTCAACCAATTGATTGGACAATGAAAGAATCTGAACTGAACTCAGGTAATATCGATTTAATATGGAATGGATATACAATAACAGAAGAAAGAAAAAATAAAGTAGACTTCTCAGTTCCATATTTAAAAAATAAACAAGTTATAGTAACACTAGCTGATAGCACAATTAATTCAAAATCAGATTTAGCTAATAAAAAAGTTGGTGCACAAAGCGAATCATCAGCTGTTACTGCAATGGAAAAAGAAGAAGATTTATATAGTAGCTTTAATGGTGGCGGTGCTATTACTTTTGAAGATAATAATCAAGCTTTAATGGATTTAGAGGCCGGTAGAATTGATGTAGTAGTAGCAGATGAAATTCTTGTAAGATACTATTTAAGCTTAAAAGGAGAAGACAAATTTAAGATCTTAGATGATAATTTTGGTGAAGAAGAATATGGTGTTGGTATTAGAAAAGGTGATACAGAAATGGTAGATGCATTTAACAAAGCTTATAAAGAAATGCAAGAAGATGGTACATTACAACAAATATCTGAAAAATGGTTTAATGAAGATATTACAATAAAAGTTGAATAAATAAAAAGAGGGGAGTAACTAAATTGGAAAATATAATAACTGTACTTAATACACTTTTAAATTATTTTTTTACCTTATTGCCACAAGTTTTAGAG
Organism: uncultured Clostridium sp.; assembly: GCA_900543325.1. GTDB lineage: Bacteria > Bacillota > Clostridia > Clostridiales > Clostridiaceae > Clostridium. The sequence continues at coordinate 31,986 of UQQU01000011.1, forward strand.
GGATTAAAGGTAACCCTTGAACTATTTATTTTAACATTAATATTATCTATTCCTCTAGGAATTGTTGTAGCATTAGGTAGGTTGTCTAAAATAAAAATTATTAATAAAATAACAAGTTGTTATATTTTAATAATGAGAGGAACTCCTCTTCTTTTACAAATAGTATTTATATTTTTTGGACTTCCTAATCTAAATATTGTAATTGATAGATTTCCAGCAGCTATAATTGCATTTACATTAAACTATGGTGCTTACTTTGGAGAAATATTTAGAGCTGGAATATCTTCTGTAGAAGTTGGTCAATACGAAGCTTCTCATGTATTAGGTTTATCAAAAAAAGATACATTCTTTAGAATAATCCTTCCACAAGCTTTTAAAACTGTATTACCACCTGTAGCAAATGAAATAGTAACTTTAGTAAAAGATACAGCCTTAGTATATGTTATAGGTCTAGACGAACTATTGAGAGTTGGTAAAATAGCATGTAATAGAGATTCATCTCTAATGCCCTTAGTAATTATTGGAGTAGTTTATTTAGTTCTTATAGGAGCTTTAACTAAAATATTAGACAAGCTTGAAAGAAAATATCAATACTATAATTAAGAGGTGAATTATGTTAAAGATTAGAGGTTTAAAGAAATCTTTTGGTAATACTACAGTATTAAAAGGTGTAGATTTAGATGTAATGGAAGGTGAAATTGTTGTAATTGTAGGCCCATCTGGTGGTGGAAAAACGACTTTACTTAGAGTAATAACTGGTTTAGAAACATGTGAAGAAGGTACCATAGAGATTGCTGGAGATTTACTTTGTAAAAATGGAAAGTATGCTGACAAAAAATCAATTAATGCTATTAGAAAAAATATAGGTCTTGTTTTTCAAGGATTTAACCTTTTTCCTCATAAATCTGTATTAGAAAATATTATTGAAGCACCTATTAGAGTCTTAGGTGAAAAGAAAGAAAATGCAATAAAAAATGCAATGGAAATTTTAACATTCTTAGGATTAGCAGATAAAGCTAAGAACTATCCTTGTGAATTATCAGGTGGACAGAAACAAAGAGTAGCTATTGGTAGGGCATTAGCATTAAATCCAAAACTAATGTGTTTTGATGAGCCAACTTCGGCTTTAGATCCATCATTAACAAAAGATGTTGCTTCATTAATTAAAAGTTTAAGTAAAAAAGGTATGTCTATGCTTATAATTACTCATGATATGGAATTTGCAAAACTTGTTTCTAATAAAATTGTATCAATGGATTCTGGGATAATTATTGATAAACATATATATAACGACAAAAGCGAAATATCATAAAATAGTATCATATAGAATTAAATTATTAATTTTATAGATTCTTAATTAATAATTTAATATAAAAATGACATTTTTATTAACAACGAACATTCGTTCTATTAATTGTTTTTATAAATTTCTATAATAATTTCCTCTTCTTTTTATAATACTAATATTATTAATGTTATAAGGAGAGATTAAAATGTCTGAAAAAACTATGAAATTTACAGATGATTCAGGAAATAAAGTTGAATATGCTATATTAGAGCAAAAATTAATTAATAAAACTGAATATGTTGCAATGGCTCCAGTAAATAATAAAAGCGATGTAGAAATATTTAAAATTGCTTTTGATAAAGATTGGAATGAAACATTAATTCAAGTTGAATCCGAAAATGAATTAAATATGGTTAGACAAGTATCTAGCATTAAGTTTTAAAAGAAGTAATAAAAGATCTATTAATTAGATCTTTTTTTATTTAAAGTATTTATTACTAACATGTATTTATTTAAATTTATATTGTAATTAATAATTAAATATAGATGATAATTATTATTTGTGGTAATCTATAAAAAGAAAAGGTTTTTTAGGAGGATATATGAAAAATATAACTTTAAGTAATAGAACAAAAGGTGTTTTATTTATAATAATGTCTGCATTTGGATTTGCTATGATGTCTGCATTTGTTAAACTTTCAGGAGATTTACCATCTTTCCAAAAGACATTTTTCAGAAATATAACATCTTGTATAATTGCATTTATATTAATACTTATTAATAAGGAAAGTTTCTTTGGTAAATTGGAAAATCAAAAAATTTTAATTTTACGTTCAATATTTGGTACACTAGGAATAGTTTTTAACTTTTATGCAATAGATAAGTTAGTATTATCTGATGCCAATATGTTAAATAAATTAAGTCCATTCTTTGTAATAATATTCAGTGCTCTTTTCTTAAAAGAAAAAATAAACCTAAAACAAGGACTAGCTATTATTGTAGCTTTTATAGGAGCATTATTTATAATTAAACCACAATTTAATTTCGATATAATTCCATCATTAATTGGTGTATGTGGTGCTATATGTGCAGCTGCAGCTTATACTTGCTTAAGAGCTTTAGGTGGAAAAGAAAAATACTATACCATTGTATTTTACTTCTCATTCTTTTCTACGATAGTTATATTACCATTCATGTTAATGGTATATAAAGAAATGTCAATGTTACAATTTGTTTATTTAATATTAGCTGGTATCTTTGCTAGTATTGGACAGTTTGGTATTACTATTGCTTATAAATATGCAAAAGCAAAAGAAATATCTATATTTGACTATAGTAACATCCTATTCTCAGCAATAATAAGTATAGTTTTATTTGGTGTTATCCCAGATTATCTAAGTGTAATTGGATATATAATCATCTTTGCTGTATCATTATATATGTTTTTATATAATAAAAAATTAGATAAAATTGAAAATAAGTAAGGTAATAAAAAAGTTGTGCTATATTTATAGTACAACTTTTTTATGCTATCAATACTTCTAAATACTTATTTACCTATGCTATAATTAAAACTTGTAAAGGAGGGGGAACGTGTACGCTAATAAAAACTCAAATGTTTTAGATATCCTTCTTAAAGATAAAAATAAAGAAGAATTAAAAATAGAACTATATTTAAATAAAATAGATTATAAAGGAGAACTTTCTATAGAATTTAAAATTGGATTAAAAAATAAACCATCTAATAAATTAAATATAATAAGAGATATAAAACAATTTTTAGTCTATTACGAAAATAACTTATCTCTAAAATATAGTAATGATTTCACCTTTGATATAAGTAAGCAATACTTTTCAAGTAAGGATCTTGCTCTAATTGACTTTATTTATGAACTTCTAGAGATAGATAGTAGTAAATCTAAATATCTAAAATCTAATGATAAATTAATAGAAGGTAAATACATATATCCACCCAAGTATTTAATTAAAGAGTTATTTTATATTGTAAAAGATCATCGTATTTATTTTAATGAGGGATTCTTTAATAGACCTGTTGACTGTGAGATACTATTAGGCAATCCTTATATAGAAATGAACTTAGAATATATAGATAAAGAGTATATGTTACAACTTCTATCTGATCTACCCATAATACTAAATAACAATTATAATGTTTTATTTAAAGGTACTACTATATATTTACCAGATAAAAACTTTATTAATAAAATAAAGCCTTATTTTGAAATATTCAAAAAAGATAATAAGATTATTATTCCAAAAAATGAAGAGGAAAGAGTTTTAAAAGAACTTATTCCAGCCCTTAATAATATAAGTGATAATTTAATATTATCTTCAAACATTAAAGAAAAAGTTGTTTTAGCTAAGCCAAAATTCAATTTTTATTTTAATAAAGAAAATAACTTTATTCTAATGACTTTAAAAGTTCAATATGATAAATTTGAATTTAATATTTTTAATGAATTTGATGAAAAAATAATATATAGGGATTTTAATAAAGAGCAAGAAGTTATGGCAGCTTTAAAATCACTTGGATTTGATTATGTTAATGATAAATACTACTTAACCTTAGGTGATGACTATATATATAATTTCTTTAAAAATAAGATTCATGAATTGCAAAAATTTGGTGAAGTTTATTATTCAGAAAATTTCAAAGGAATTCGTAGGATAGACTCTAAAGGGATAATAGGACATATATCTGTTGGAAAATATGATTATTTTGAATTAAAATTTGATATAAAAGATATACCACAATTGGAAATAAGTAATGTTTTAAGAGCCTTTAGAGACAATTTAAGGTACTATAAACTTGAAAGTGGTGAATATTTAGATTTAGAATCCTTAGAATTAAATAACTTTTTAAAACTAATAGATAATCTTAATTCTTGTAATGATATAAAAGATAACACAATTGAATTTCATAAAAGTAAAGGATTATACGCAAATGAATTTATAAAGGAAAATAATATAAAATTCATGAAAGGAATTGGATATCTAAGAAACCTTAAATCTCAATTTAATAATATAAACAAATTAAAATATGAACTTCCAAGAGAATTTATTGGAGAGCTTAGACAATATCAATATACCGGATATTGTTTTTTAAGAACTTTATACAATCTGGGGTTTGGTGGAATATTAGGGGATGAAATGGGATTAGGCAAAACTATACAAACTATTGCATTTATATCTTCTATTAAAGATAAAACTTCCTTGATTATAGCTCCCTCTTCATTAGTTTTTAACTGGAAGCAAGAGTTTACTAAATTTTCTCCTGAATTGAATGTTAAGCTAGTTACAGGAGGTAAAGAGGAAAGAAGTAAAACTTTAGATAATGCTGAAGATTATGATGTTTTAATAACTACATATTCATTATTAAAAAATGATATAGATAAATACTTAGATATTGATTTTAATTGTGTAATATTAGATGAAGCACAAAATATAAAAAATTATACATCACAAAATGCAATGTATGTGAAACAGCTCAATAGTAAAAGTAAATTTGCCCTTACAGGAACCCCTATTGAAAATTCTTTATTAGAACTATGGTCTATCTTTGATTTTATAATGCCTGGATACTTATTTGATAGAGATACTTTTATCGTTAAATATTATAGAAGGTTTATGGATAATAATGAGTTATCCGTTGAATTTAAAAACTTAATAAAACCATTTATATTACGAAGACTAAAAAAAGATGTTCTTAAAGAACTTCCTTCAAAAATTGAAAAAATTATTGAGGTAGAACTTCCTAAAGCTCAACAAAAAGTTTATAGTATTTATAATAATAAGGTTATAGATTTAATTGAAAAGAAAATACGTGATGATGAGTTTTCTAGTGGTAGGATAGAAATACTATCATATATAACAAAATTAAGACAAATAGCATTAGATCCAAGTATTGTACTAGAAAATTATCAAGGTGAAAGTGGTAAAATAGATGCTTTAATAGAATTATTACATCAAGCTAATGATGAAGGTCATAAAATATTAGTTTTTTCTCAATTTACTTCTGTTTTACACAGTATTAAAAAAAGATTAGAAATAGAAAATTTGAAATATTGCTATTTAGATGGTACACTGTCACATAAGAAGAGAAATGAGGCAGTAGATACCTTTAATGAAAGTAATATTCCAATATTCCTAATAAGTTTAAAGGCTGGTGGTACTGGCTTAAATCTCCAAAGTGCAGATATTGTTATACACTTTGATCCATGGTGGAATCCATCTGTAGAAGCTCAAGCAAGTGATAGAGCTCATAGAATAGGTCAAAAAAATATAGTTGAGGTAATAAAACTTATATCTAAAGATACAGTGGAAGAAAAAGTTATTAAATTACAAAATGAGAAAAAACAATTAATAAATAAAGTTTTAGATAATAATTCTCTAGATACTAATAATATTTTTGATCTATCAAAAGATGAAATATTGAAGTTATTTGAATAATTTAAATAACTTAGCTAAAATACAATAAAAAAAGAGGTTTTATAATGGAATTAAATAAAGACTTTTTAGAGAAATATAATAATTTAATGAATGAAGATGTTGAATTAGCTCTAGAATTTTCATTAAATGCACTAAAAGAAAGTAATAATGTAGATTTCTATGCATATGTTGCTGATTGCTATATGTCATTAGATGAGTTTGATAAAGCTGTAAATGCTCTAAAAACAGCCTTAGATAATAATTGCACTAATGGTACATATGCTAAAAGTTTATTAGGAGAATCTTTATTTTACTTAAATAAATTTGAAGAAAGTAAGGCTGTATTCGAAGATTTAAGATTAGAAAATCCTAATAGTTTTTTTGTTACAGCTTACTTAATTGATGTTAATATTAATTTAAATAAATATAAAGAGGCTATTAAATTAGGTGAAGATATATTAAACTCTAATGTACTAGATTCTAATGATACTGCATATATATTAGTTAATCTAGGATGGATTAATTTAAAATATCTAAGCAATAAAGATAAAGCACTAGAATATTTTAATAAGGCATTAGAACTTGATAAAAATATTGGTAGAGCCTATATTGGCCTAGCTGAATATTATTTTAGTATTGGAGATTATAATAGCTCATTAGTAAATTATGAAAAAGCAATAGATTTACAAGAAGGTACAATTGATGTCTATTTTGGTATTGCAATGTGTTACAAAGCATTAAAACAATATGATGATGCTTTAAGTTATTTACATATAGTGCATGATGCAGATAACACTAATGAAACATATATAAAAGAAATTAGAGAAATAGAAAAATTATAATTTTGAATTAAGTTTAAAAAAAGTGATTATACTAAGGTTGAGGTGATACTTATGTACCAAAGTATAGGAATAAACTTAAGCAAAAATTTAGATGCAGCTACAAAAAGAATAAAAGTTCCTGCTATTACTCAAAGATCATATTACAAAGACTCAGATAATTGCGAAGAAGAATTCATTAATTTTTATAAATCTGATTCTGATTATAATAATATGGATTATGATGATAATATTAACTATTTAGATGATGATTACGATGAATCTATAAATGATGATTCTGAATGTTCATGTGGATGCTGTAGTGCTGATTCATTAATGGATAAAATGAAAAATATAGATTCTAAGGTTGCAATTATGGTTGGAGTAGGTGCTTTAATAGCATTCATTGGTTTGTATAAATTGCTTAAAAGAAGATAAAGTATTTATAAATATTTTAAAATAAGCGTCGTAAATTATAGCGACGCTTATTTTATCTAAATATCTCAATTCTATAAAAGCTTATTTATTTATAAAAAAATTATTAAGGAGAATTTTGAAATGAAAGAAATTATAATTTGTGTTGATGAAAAGGATAATGAACTGGGATATATTGAGAAAATGGATGCTCATATTAAAGGAGTACTTCATAGAGCATTATCAATATTTATTTTTAATGAGAAAAATGAACTACTTCTTCAAAAAAGATATAGTGGAAAATATCATTCACCTAGCCTTTGGACAAATACTTGTTGTACACATCCTAATAAAAATGAAAGTACAGATTCTGCTGCTAAAAGACGTTTAGAAGAGGAGATGGGATTTTGTTGCGATTTGAAAGAAGTATTTTCTTTTATTTACTATATTAAGTTTGATAACAATCTTATAGAACATGAATTCGATCATGTATACTTTGGTAGATATTCAGATAAAATTTATATAAATCCATTAGAAGTTGAAGATTATAAATGGATATCAATAAATGAAATAAAAACTGATTTAAAAAATAATCCAGAAAATTATACTTATTGGTTTAGATATATAATGGAAAATCATATAAAAGAAATTGAAGAAAACTTAGATTTTCTAGATTAATATATATTAAAAACTATTGTAAGTAAATTAATAGTAATATAAAATATTCTATATAAAATCTAATTATTTTACAAATGAAAGGAAATAACTAAATATGGATAATAAAAAGCCACAAGAGTATATAGCTAATATAGCAAAAGCATCATCTTATTTTGCATTTAAGAATGGTCCAATTAAAGACTTATGCAAAGAAGGAAAAATCTCAGAAGAAGAAATTAATAATATACAATCATATATGCAAAATCATTTAGCTTATCTTTATACAGTATTACTTGAGGAAAATAACTTAAAAAAATTTGATTTAGTAATTAGTACTATGAATAAATTTTATGTTGATGATAAAGAAGAAGTTTTATTAGCTGATGATGGCTTCGATAAGTTTTATGAAAACTTATTTCCACAAGTATCAAATATATCAATAAATAATATAAAAAAATAGTATTGACTCATATCCATTTTGTGGATATAATGGTATTAATAACAAATTTAAAATTCTTAGACAAGGGATAGTAATATATCTTAGCTTCATTAAAGAGAGTTAAGGATGGTGAGATCTTAACAAGAAGGAGTTATATGAATGGGCCTTAGAGGAGTAAAGGGAAAAGTTTTCTTAGTACCGGATACCGTAACCTACACGTTATAGTAGGACAAGTATGCTAGTACTTGGTTTCAAGTGATGAAATTTATTATTTATTTTTCATAAATTAGGTGGTACCGCGGATTATTTACTCCGTCCTATATTCATAGGACGGAGTTTTTTATTTTATAAATTTAAGGAGGTGATGAATATGGTATGAAAAATAGCTAAATTAAATTTTAAGTTTAATATTTATGATTATTATTTAAATTTAGGGGGAATAAAAATGAAAACAAATATAAATACAAATATAAATACAAAAAAAATGATTATTAACGCTCTTCTTTTAGCTATAGGTGCTATATTACATCAAATAACTCCAGCTCTAGGCTTACCAATGCAACCTGATTTTGCTTTAGCAATGCTCTTTATTATAATGATAATTAATAATAATGACTATAAAACATCACTTATTGCTGCAATAATTACAGGTGTATTTACTGCCTTAACAACTAAATTTCCCGGTGGGCAACTACCTAATATTATAGATAAGATAATTACTGTAAATTTAATGTATGCTATTCTATTATTTTTAAATAAAATATTAGAATATATAAATGTTAATAAGAATATGAAAGAAAATTTATTAGTAATAATAAGCTTTCCATTAGGAACATTAATAAGTGGAACTACTTTCTTATTATCAGCACAATATATTGTAGGATTACCAGCTAAATTTTCGATACTTTTTCTAACTAGTGTAATTCCTGCACTTTTAATAAATACAATAGGCGGATTTATTCTTTATCAAGCAATAAATGTGTCATTAAAGAGAGTTATAAGAGCATGAAACCCTAAAATACTAAATGCAAAATTATTATTTATTGTTGATATTTATGCTTTATTTTGTTAAATTATAAATAAGATTTTTTAATATAATACCTTTTACAAAAGTTATAAAACTTTTTGTAAAAGGTAAATTAAAACCTAGGAGGAAACATAATAATGTATATAGCATTTGGAAATAGAGTTTTAGATAGTAAGGATATTAAAAATATAATTGAAGAAAATACTGAATTTAAGGTAATAAAAGACATGAGTAAAGGTTCTAAAAGAGAAGATATAGTTGCTTTTAACTTAAGTGTAAGTATTGATATATTAAATGAAGAAATAGAAGAAAGTATTAATATTAATGAGTTAGATGAAGATTCTTTATTTGACGAATATATGGCTTCTACAGAAGAATTAGGTTTTGAACTAGAAGAATATTTACCTGAAGATTCTATAATAGATTTTAAGGCCTATAAATGGGAACCTTCTGATAATGATATAAAGGCTGTTTTAGTAATGGCTAATGAAGAGTTAGGATATAACAAACTTAAAGATGTAATGAGAAGGTTATTAACACAAGTTGAATAAATTAAAACTGGAATTTATAGTATATTAGCTTAATTTCTAAATAAATATTTTAAATATAAAACAAGATAAAACATTTTATTAAATGTCTTATCTTGTTTTTTTATAGATTTTTATATGAAAAATAGCTAAAAATGTTACAATTATTGTATACTATGGTTAAAATATATATTTTTGCTTATTTTTAATGTATTCCTAATTAAATTTTAGGCTAGAATTATATAGCGGGGTGTTTATATGAAAAGTACAGATTATATTGAAAAATTCGAAATAAACGATAATGAAAGAGGAAGCTACTCAATAGACTTATGTCCTCTATCTAATACAATAAGATTTACAGCAAAATATGATGGTTGTATTTATGCCTATGTGGTAGGTGATTTTAATGCTTGGGAAAAATCAGAAGATTATAAATTAAATTGGCAAGTAGATACAAATGATGGTGTACTTAAAATGATTAGAGAAATAAAATTTCCAAATGGTCTTAAACCAGGTAAATATAGATATAAATATATATTAATTGATTGTAATGGAAATGAAATATGGATAGATTCTGAAGGGAACGAAAAAAATAGTTTTAGTTTTATATGGGAAAAAATTACTGATACAATAAAAATTTATTCCTCTAATAATATAGTAACTTATAAAAGACCAGTTGAATTAATTGGTGTGTGTACAGGTTTATACGGAAGAATATCACTTCCTAAAATGATATGGTATTTAGATACAGAGATTGATGGCGTAAAAATAGAAAATGGGTACTTAATAGTAAACGACACTGTAAAAGAAGGCACTGAAATTATTGTTTGTGGAAAAGCTATCGAGAAAGATTTAATTGCTACTAAAAAAATATTGGTCGAAAACAACAAATATAGTGGTACATTAGTACATTTTTATTTAGAAGATAATAATTATCAAGGCCATGATTATATATGGAATTGTTGGTTGTTTGGTGAAAATTGTAATGGTGAGGAAAGAGATTTTAGCTTTAATACTGATTATGGCTTTGCTTCATATATAAAAGAAGATTACTTAATTATTAGAAAGAAACAATGGGGTAATAATTGGATAAATTATTGGGCTGAACAAACTAACACTTATGATTTAAAAGGAAACTATAAAGACATATATATAGTTTATGGGGATGCAAGGAGATATACTTCTCTAAGAGCCGCCATAATAGCAACTCAAAGTAATATAAAATTTGCTATTATGGATGATCATAATAAAGTAAAAGTATATCTATCAAGTGAACCATTATTAGGACTTGATTTTGAATTATATTTAAATGGTGAAAAAGTCGAAGGAACCTCTTCTATAATAAGAGGAAAAGAAGTTATTATAACTAACCTTCCTAAACATATACGTGCTAATGATTTACTTTTAGTTTCCGCCTCTAATGCTTATAAGCCATATAAAGTACTATTTAGAAATTTTTTAGACAAATTTTATTATTCAAAAGAAGATTTAGGAGTAGTTTATTTAAACAATGCAATTTCCTTTAAACTTTGGGCTCCAACAAGTTATAAGGTGGAATTATTACTATATAAGGAATGGTATATTAATCAAGAAGAGGCCTCCATTAAATATCCTATGATATATGATTATAAAACAGGAGTATATACGACTGTTATAAATAAGGCTGATGCAAATGAAATGTATTATTTGTATAAAATTTATTTCAAAGATGTAGATATAAACGGCGAATTCTGTGATAAAATAACCTATGCAGTGGATCCATATGCAACTTCTGTTTGTGTAAATGGTGATAAAGGATATGTACTAGACATAAATGATAAAAGTACAAAACCTTATGGTTTTATAAATCAGTATATACCTGAATTAAAAAGAAAAGATGATTCTATTATTTATGAAATGCATATAAGAGATTTTACAATTGATGAGAGCTCTGGTGTAAGTGATAGCCTAAAAGGAACTTATTTAGGAGCAGTACAAGAAAATACAGTATATAAGGATATTTATAGTGGAAAAACTGTAAAAACTGGATTAGATCATTTGGTAGAATTAGGAATAACCCATGTTCATTTGATGCCAGTTTTTGATTTTGGTTCAGTAGATGAACGTTTTTCTAGCTCTAATAATAGAAATTGGGGATATGACCCTAAAAACTTTAATGCTCCAGAAGGGAGCTACTCAACAAATCCCTATAATCCAGTAACAAGAATTATTGAATTAAGGGAAATGATTATGAAATTCCATGCAAAAGGTATCAGAGTTGTCATGGACATGGTTTATAATCACATGATGAGTACTATGAATATGGATAATATTGTTCCAGGGTATTACTTTAGAACTGATTCTCTTGGAAGATTTACAAATGGCTCTGGTTGTGGAAATGAACTTGCAACTGAAAGACCAATGGTCAGAAAATTTGTAGTTGATTCATGTATGCATTGGATAAAAAATTATAAAATTGATGGAATTAGATTTGATTTAATGGAATTAATTGATATAAATACAACCAAAGAAATAGTTCGTAAATCTCGTAAATTTGATCAAAACTTTTTAATTTACGGTGAACCTTGGAAAGGTGGAAGCTCACCTTTAATGAATGGAACCTTTAAAGGATCTCAAAGAAACGAAAATTTTTCTGTTTTTAATGATACTTTTAGAGATGCAATAAGAGGTAATAACAATCCATCAAATGGCTTTATAAATGGAAATCAACATAACAATATTTGTAATTGGAATATAATCGAAGGATTGAAGGGTTCTATTTATACATTAACATCTAATCCAAATGAAAGTATAAATTATGCAGATGCACATGATAATTATACTCTTTGGGATCAAATAGAAAAAAGTCAAAATCCATCTTTATCTCAAGGTGACTATAGAAAAAATATAAGTGTTTATCCACTAGATAATACTTTTGTACGACAAGACTTATTAGGTTTATCAATATTATTTACTGCTCAAGGAATTCCTTTTATTCAATATGGCTCTGAATTTTTAAGAACAAAACAAGGTGACCATAATAGTTATAAAAGTAGTGATGCAATAAATTCAATTAACTGGAGTGATAAAAATAGATTTATAGATATATTTAACTATACTAAGGGATTAATAGCTATAAGAAAAAACTTACCGTATTTTAATATAGATAACGCTGATATTATAAAAAATAAAGCAAAATTTATATTTGCTAATAATAATGAAAATAGTGGAGTTATAATTAATCATATTGATTTAAGTGAATATGATAAGGGTGAAGCTGTAGTTATTTATAATGCCACAAGTATTGATAATTATGATGTAAATTCCTATATTCCTATCTCTAAAACTGGATATTGGAACATTATTGCCAATGATAAAATAGCAGGTCTAAATATATTAAAAAAAGTCAATTCCAATGAAATTCCAAAGTTGAAGTCATTTTCAATAATGATTTTATGTAATAAAATTAATAAATAATATCCTAATTTATAACACTATAAAATATCTTAATTTATAACCAGATGTTTTATAGTGTTATTTTCTGTATAATGTTCTTTTGTATAAATAATATGGATTAAACAAAAAATAATTATACAAGCATTAGAAAGGATAGATAATGATGGTGAATACCAATAAGCCAATTATAGTTATAAGTAGCTGCCTAGGTTTTGAAAATTGTAGATATAACGGAAGTATTGAACAAAATGAATTTATAGATAAACTAAGAAAATATGTTGAAGTTATACCAGTTTGCCCAGAAGTAGAGTGTGGATTAACCATTCCAAGAAATTCTATTAGAATAGTTGAAATAGATAATAAAAAGGAACTTGTTCAACCTAAAGAAAATAAAGTTATTACAGAAGATATGATAAACTTCTCAGAAGAGTTTTTAAAAAAGCTAAATGCTGTTGATGGATTTATATTAAAATGTAAATCACCTTCTTGTGGAGTTAAAGATGCAAAAATATATACAACATTTGAAAAGGGGAGAGCTATAAGAAGGGAAAAAGGATTTTTTGCTGAGTCTGTTCTGAAACATTTTCCTTATACACCTATTGAAGATGATGGCAGATTAACAAATTTTAAAATACGTGAGCATTTTCTTGCTAGAATTTTTATATTATGTGATTTTAGAAATGCTAAAAATAGTCTTGATTTCGAAAAGCTAAAAAAATTTCATTTGAAAAACACTCTATTATTTTTATCATATAGCCAAAAGTATTCTAGAATACTTGATGAATTTATTTATAAAGATAAAGTTGAAAATTTAGAGGCATTATTTAAAGAATATGAATTCTATCTTCATAGATTATTAGAAAGAGCTCCTAGATATACATCTAATATTAACGTATTATTAAAGTCACTAGATCAATTTAGTGATAAAATAACTGCTGATGAGATGAAATTCATTTGGAGTACCATAGATAAATATAAAAATGGATATGTACCATTTTCTGTTCCTCTATACTTAGTTAAAAGCTATATTATTAGATTTGATCTTAATCATTTGATGGATCAAACATTCTTTATGCCATATCCAGAAGATTTAGTTCTAGTTAATGACTCTGGAAAACTAATTCACTAATATTAATTTAGTAGTAAGATTAAATTTTAAATTTAATCTTACTTTTTTACCTGATTGCTAGTTGTTGTAACATTCCAACCTCTTTCTAACTAGAATATAACAAGATCCACGGTTCCCTTTGGATATAACGAATTCTAAGCTTCAGATATAGTTAAAACTTCACTGGAAACTAAGAATCCAGTTTATTATTCTTAACTATAAATAAATTTATACATTAAATCATATAATTATTCTGTGAATTAATTTAATATAAGGAGAATTATTTTGAGAGCAAGAAGTGCATTAAGAAATTTTGTAATGTGGGCAAGCCTTGCCTTTGTAGTTAATGTATTTATTTATTTTATTTTCGGAGCAGATTATGGTCTTGAGTTTTTAGGTGGATACATAATTGAATTAAGTTTGAGTGTAGATAATTTATTTTTATTTTTAATTATATTTACCTCATTTAATATTCCAATTTCATATCAAAAAAGAGTACTTACTTATGGAATTATAGGAGCTGTAATATTAAGATTTGTATTTATTTTTTTAGGTGTTGCAATAATTAACAAATTTAATTGGGTTTTATATATTTTCGGATTTTTCTTATTTTGTAGTGGGCTAAAAATATTATTAAATAAAGAAGAAGAATCTGATTTTTCTAAAAGTAAAGTTTTAAATATCATGAAGCATTTGATTCCAGTTACAAATGAATTACATCATGAAAAATTCTTTGTTAGGATTAATGGAGTATTACATGCTACTCCATTATTATTAATTTTGGTATTAATTGAAAGTTCAGACATCATATTTGCATTAGATTCTATTCCAGCAATATTTTCAATTACCACTAATCCCTATATAGTTTATACCTCTAACATATTTGCTATCTTAGGTTTAAGAAGCCTTTATTTTCTATTAGCAAAATTAAATAGCATGTTTAGTTATATAAAGTATGGAGTTGCATTTATTCTAATGTTTACAGGCATAAAATTATTTGTTGCATTCTTGGGAATTAATATATCAACAGTAGTATCCTTATTAGTTATTGCAATTATTTTATTAAGCAGCGTTTTATTTTCATTAATAAGAAGTAATTAATTATCATATTTAGAATACTATATATAAGTCTCTTATATTTGAATATTACAGATAAAAAAAATAATAAACTCTATAATATAAATCATTATGATATTGTATAAAACTCTATATAAGGAGGTAATATCTTTTGAGTGATGCTCTTGACTTACTTATTTATCTTGATGAGGCCTTAACCAAGAATTTAAACTCTCTAGTTATAGATGGATTTATTGAAAAAAGGACCTCTAGATTTATAGAAGATAGAACCTTAAACGCAAAAACAGGAACTGAAGGCAGTAACCAGCATTATGGTGAAGATAGATGCGTAAGAGATGAACGTGATGGATATAAAGGAAAAAACTTCACTGAAGCTGACACCGTAACAACAGTAAATAGAGATAATCAATCATTGGAAGGCAGAAGATTTGTTAGACGTGAAGAAGAATTAACTCGAATATTTACAACATTTGAGATACATCAACAATTACTTCAAGGTTTAAACCAATCAAACTTAATTAAAGAATTCGACAGTAGTAGTTATTCAACATCTAATATAAATTCAGGTGATTATGTTAAATTAAGTGGTCAAATATCTAGTGAATCTATGGTATCTTATATAGATAGTTTATCTAACCTATTATCTTGTATTGGAACAGATAATCTAAATTCATATTGCCAAACATTAAAAAGTACTAATAGTTCCTTTGTAAACTATGATACTATGTACAAACAAGTTAATTACTTACAATCACTTTTAACTACTAATAATAGTCAAGATATGATTGTAAAATGTGGCAATATGGATGTTGTATTAACAGTTAATAATAATAATTTTATTAGTACTTATGCAAATATTTATGATAGTGCAGATTGTCCATGTACCATAGTTGGAAAGGTTATTAGAAAATGTAATTCTAATCAGTATATTCATTTATTAAGAAAATCAGGGCAGGCTAATTTTTATGAAAATTTTTTAAGCTGTTGCTCTCCACTTATGGAAAACCTATCAAGTGCAGGTCTCTATTTACCTGAGCAACCTCGATTTAAAGTTCCAGGAGAGTCTTTGCTTTTAATACCTATTAGTATGCTAATTTAAAACTATATCAAAAAGAGTAATTAATAGTTACTAATTATCACTTATAAATAATATATTAAAATATATAAATTATAAAAGGATGATAAAAATGATTAAACCTAAACCATTGCAACAAGGTGATAGCGTAGCCATAATAGCCCCTGCAAGTCCTACAGATAAAAATTTAATTGATAAATGTGTAAATTCATTAAATGCGTTAGGATTAAAGGTAGTGGTGGGAGATAGCTGCCTATCAGAGCATGGATTTTTATCAGGAACTGATGATATAAGAGCAAATGATATAAATTGTATGTTTGCAGATAAAAATATAAAGGGAATTTTTGCACTTCGAGGCGGTTACGGTTGTGCTAGATTATTAAACCTTATAGATTTTAAATTAATCAAAAAAAATCCCAAAATTTTTGTTGGCTATAGCGATATTACTGCACTTCATATTGCCATAAATCAAAAAAGTAAGCTTATAACATATCATGGTCCGATGATATCAACTGAACTAATAAAAGGATTAGATGAATATAGCGCTAATTACTATAAAAAATTTATTTTTGGTAATGACAAAGTAGAAGAGGTTTTTAATCCTGAAGGAGATAATCTTCAAAGTATTAATAATGGTATAAGTAGTGGTCAGCTTATTGGTGGAAATTTATCATTAATTTGCTCTTCATTAGGAACAAAATATGAAATAAATACAAAAAATAAGATATTATTTTTAGAAGAGGTAGAAGAAGTACCATATAAAATAGATAGAATGCTTACTCAGTTAAAACAATCTGGAAAATTAAAAGATGCAAATGGAATAGTTTTAGGATCCTTCACTAATTGCATTGCTTCAAATAACAAAAAAAGTTTATCATTACAAGAAGTTTTTAATGAAATTATTTTACCTTTAAAAAAACCAACCATAAGTAATTTAGCTTGTGGACATTGTCTTCCAACTTTAACACTACCTTTAGGAGCAAAAGTACTTCTTGATGCTACTACTAAAAAAATTAAAATCCTTGAATAATATTATTCATCCAGCAGCAGATAATAATTAATGATATAACCTCTAGGAATGGTGTAATTTGCGTTAAGAATTTATATCTTTATTTCCGTAAAAGTTGCTAAAGCTTCGAAAGTCATTTCATTCCCTCAGTTTCTTAACGCAGTTTTTACTACAAGAAATATTAAATTCTAAAACTTAATTACAATATTCCTTCCGGTAATATCATTAATATCTTCTCTTTTTCTTTGGATAAACTTCAATGCAACCTTAATAGCAAATTATATTTAATTAGTTTGACTTAATATATAATCAACAATTTTCATATATAAATTTAGCGCTTCTGTGTTTGATAAGTTTTCTAGATAGTGAGTGCAATTTTGCAATGTATATAACTCAAAATTATTATTATACTCTAATGCTGTTTCATATAATTCTACAGAAGTTTCATAAGGTACAATATTATCTTTTAAGCTATGAATTATAAGTGTATCAGGTAAATCCTCTCTTACATATTCGATAGGGCTAAATTCTTTAGATAATTTTTCTATGTCATTTTCAGTAAACTTTTCAACAACCTCTTCTGGTCCGACTGATAAATTTACTTCACTCAATCTAGCTGGACCAAATAAATCAATTATGTACTTTACTTTAGATGAATATGATTTTAACGATTGATCCCCTATGAATTCATCATCCTGTGAAAAAGCAGCCATCATCGAAAGTTGAGCACCAGCAGATGGCCCTATAATTCCTATATTATTTACATCAAAATTATATTTATCTTTATTTTTATATACCCATCTAATTGTATCTTTAACATCTGATATCTGATCTTCTAAAATAACTTCATCATCCATCAACTCATATGATGTACTAATTACTGCATAACCTTCATCTTTAAGTAAATCAATAATGGATTCTATAGCAGAAGGTATTACTTTATCACCGTACATCCATCCATTTCCAAATACATATATAATTACTGGCGTTGGCTCTTTAGCTTCTTTGTTTGTATAAATATCTAATGTAAATTCTTTGTTACCTCTTTTTTTATATACAACATCTTTATAGGTTATATCTTTAATTGGATCATTATAAAAATCACTTGATATGGTAGGTAAACTATTACTTAATTTTATAATTTCAAATAAAAATTTTAATCTTTTTACTTGAGTAGCTGAAATAATAACTATTATTAAAACAATAATTGTAATAAATAGTGATCTTTTTTTTATTTTCATATCTACCTCCAAAAAATAAAATAATACTGATACTTTCCCTATATTAACTTTCATCTCTTAATTATTGACATCTTCAAAATATAATAACCATAAATATAAATTTATTTATTGGCTTTTTTACCGAATAATGTTACAATATTTAAGAAAAATATACATATTAGAGGAGTTGTTTTCTATGCAAAAATACAAACAAGAATTTATAGAATTTATGGTAAAAAGTAATGTTTTAAGATTTGGAGAATTTGTTACAAAAAGCGGACGTCAAACACCATTCTTTATTAATACAGGAAACTATACTACAGGAGAACAACTTGAAAAATTAGGTGAATTTTATGCTAAAACTATTAATGAGCATATTGGTTCTGATGTAGATGTATTATTCGGACCAGCTTACAAGGGAATTCCATTAACTGTTACTACTGCTATATCTATGAATAAACTATATGGTGCAAATGTTGAATATTGTTCAAATAGAAAAGAAGTTAAAGATCACGGAGAAGGTGGAATTTTACTTGGTGCTAAACTAGATAACACAAAAAAAGTAGTTATAGTTGAAGATGTTATGACTGCAGGAACTTCAATTTATGAAACAGCACCAATATTAAAAGCTCAAGGTGATGTAGAAATCGCAGGCTTAGTTATATCTGTTGATAGAATGGAAAAGGGTAAAGGAGAACAATCAGCTCAAGCTGAAATCAAAGAAGCATTTGGAATTACGACTTATCCTATAGTTACAATGGCCGAAGTTGTTGAGTACTTATATAATAGAGAAATTGATGGAACTATATATATTGATGATAAGATAAAAGCTGCTATAGCTGAATATTACAAAAAATATGGGGTTTAGAATTTAGACATAATAAAATATAAGTCTGCACCTTAAATTGCAGACTTATATTATTTTTATTAACTTTTTATAGTTTAATACATAACCTTAATAGAATATTTTTCTTTCTCAAATGAATTAATAATTTTCTCAATATGCTCATGTCCATTGGTTTCTACAGTAACTTCTAATAATACATTATGAATTCTATTAATAGCTTTAAATTGATTATGTTCTAATTTTACTACATTTGCATTTTCCTTTGCTAAAACTTCAGATATTTTTAATAGTTCACCAGGTACATTTTTAAGCTCTACAGAAAAACAGAATAGTCTACCTTTTGAAACAAGTCCATTATTTATTAATGTTGATATTGTTAGCATATCAATATTTCCACCACTTAATATACAACATACTTTTTTATTTTTTGCTTTTAATTTTTTTAATGCAGCTAAAGTTACAACACCAGAAGCTTCAGCTACTAATTTATGTTTTTCAACTAATAAAAGGAATGAATTTACAATATCACTTTCTGAAACTGTTATAATTTCATCTACATATTCTCTAACAATCTCAAAAGTATTGCTACCAGGTGTTTTTACTGAAATACCATCAGCAATAGTATTAACACTATCTAATGTACAAATTTTATCTTTTTGTATACTTAGAGCCATTGAAGGTGCTCCTTCAGCTTGTACACCAACTATTTTTATATTTGGATTTAATGCTTTAGCAGCAAGGCTTATACCTGATATTAAACCACCTCCACCTATTGGAACAAGTATATAATCTAAATCATTAATTTCTTCAAATATTTCTAATGCAATTGTACCTTGTCCATAAATTATATCCATATCATTAAAAGGATGTATAAAAACTTTTCCTTCCTCTTCTTCAATAGTTTTTGCTTTAATAAAAGCATCATCATAACACTTTCCATGAAGCACTATATTACCACCATAATTTTTAGTTGATTCAACTTTCAAGTATGGGGTAGTTTCAGGCATTACTATGCTAGATTTTACTCCCATTAATGATGCTGCATAAGCGACTCCTTGAGCATGATTTCCTGCAGATGAACAAATGACCCCTTTAGCTTTTTCCTCTTCAGTTAAAGATATAATTTTATTTAAAGCACCTCTAATTTTATATGCCCCTGTTAATTGAAGGTTCTCACACTTCATATATACATCATTATTGCTAGTTTTACTAAATACATTGCTATATAATAATGGTGTTTTAGTAACTACATCCTTTATATTTTCTCTTGCTTCTTTAATTTTTTCTAAATACATAATATAGCCTCCCTTTTCATATGTAACATTAAGTAATTTTTCTAATATATATATATTATCACATAAATATACAATTATCGAATTTAATTTAACAATTTATACATTATATACAAAATAAGTAACTATTATGTATTTATAAATATTAATTAAAATTATTTTATTTGGCTTTGTTTTAATAAACTGTTGAAATTTGATTAACCTCTATAAATATGGTTATAATATATAATATAACTACTATTTAGGAGGTTTTTTATGCCAAGAGTTAATAATGTTATTCAGCAAGTTTCACAATTAAATACAT
>UQQU01000012.1 GCA_900543325.1 uncultured Clostridium sp.
TTCCTTCTGGAGCTCCTGCTTTAACTGCAGCTTCTAAAACTATTTTAGCAGCTTCGATTGTTGCATTCTTAGCTCTTGGATGTGGAGAGATTATGATAGCATTTCTAGTCTTTAAAGCTATTAAACACTTGAATATTGCTGTTGATGTTGGGTTTGTTGTTGGAACGATAGCTGATATAACACCGATTGGTTCTGCTACCTTAGTGATTCCACTTGTTTTATCTTCTTCTAAAACTCCACAAGTTTTCATATTCTTATATTGGTTATATATATATTCAGCAGCAAAGTTGTTCTTTACAACTTTATCTTCAACTATACCCATTCCAGTTTCTTCTACAGCTAATTTAGCTAACTTAATTCTGTTGTGGTTAGCTGCTAAAGCCGCTTGTCTGAAGATTTCATCTACTTGTTCTTGAGTGTAAGTAGCGAATTTCTTTTGAGCTTCTCTTAATTGTTTAATTCTTGCTGTTAATTCTTGAGCGTTTGTAACTTTCATTTATTACATCCTCCTAAATAATCAATATTTATAATAATTTTCATTGATATCTTAATTTCCAGGAACTTTGTTAAGTTTTTATTTTGATTGTTAATTCTTTAACTTGTCCACACCCTTATTGTACTCGTTTGTTTATTTTTTGTCAAACTTTTTTTAAAAGTTTTTTTATTTTATTTTTAACCCCTATTTCCATCAACTTCTAAATCCCTGTCTTTTCAATTATGATAACATTTTCAGCATTTTTTATATTTTTTTGACATTTTTCAAATTTCCAGTATTTATTTTTTCTGTTTATATTTTAATTCGACTAATTTGTGCTTTTATTAACCCACCCCCTCTTTTGTTATATTAATAACAAACTTTCCTCCTTTTCTATTTTATATTTTCTTATTAACTATTTTTCTATACAACAAAAAAAAGATTGAAACTTAAATGTGCCTATAAATTTGGCATAATTTAAAACTTCAATCTTTTTTTTACTAATTATACTATGCTAATGATGTTAATAAACTTCTATCACTTACTTCATCAATAACATTAGCCTTACTAAACATCTCCATTAACTTTTCTGTTGTCAATTCTCGCTTATCTTTTCCTTTAATGTCAAAAAGAACTTTTCCTTCATGCATCATAAGCAATCTATTACCACATTCCAATGCGTGTTTCATATTATGAGTTACCATTAATGTAGTAATATTATTTTCTTTTATAACTTCTTGCGTAATCTCCATTATCTTAGCTGATGTCTTAGGATCTAATGCAGCTGTATGCTCATCCAGTAATAAAAGTTTTGGATCTGACATTACTGCCATCATAAGAGTTAAAGCTTGACGTTGTCCTCCTGATAATAGTGTTACTTTATTATAAAGTTTATTTTCAAGACCTAAATCAAGTTTAAGAAGCAAATCCTTATAATATGAAATTCGCTTTTTATTAATTCCAAAAGAAAGACCATAAGTTTTTCCCTTATTATCTGCTAAAGCCAAATTTTCTAAAATAGTCATATTCGGAGATACACCTACTGATGGATTTTGATAAACTCGTCCAATTTCTTTAGCTCTAATATACTCCTCTTTGAATGATACATCTCTTCCATCCAATAATATCATTCCAGAATCTATAGCTATATTACCACTAATTAGATTTAATAAAGTTGATTTACCTGCACCATTTGATCCTATTATAGTTATAAACTCTCCTTTTTTTACTTCTATACTAAAGTTATCAAAAACCTTATTCTCATTTATGGTGTTAGGATTAAATACTTTGCATAGTCCTTGAATCTTCAGCATTTCCTTCACCACCCTCACCATTATTGTCATTTACTTTTTTTCTTTTATTCTTTTTAAACAAATTACCATTTGATGCTAATGCTATAGCAACCAATATAGCTGTTAATATCTTTAAATCATTTGGATTTAATTTCATCCATAATGCTATTGCTACAACTAATTTATATATTATTGCACCAAATACAGATAAAGTTGTAACCTTTATCATAGATAATTTGCCAAATATAGATGTTCCTATTATTACCGCTGCTAATCCCATTACAACAATACCTGTTCCCATTGTAATATCTGAAAATCCTTGATTTTGTGCTGTTAATGCACCAGATAATGCTACTAATGCATTACTTATGGATAATCCTAAAACCTTAACTATATTCTTATTTACTCCTAATGATGATACAACCTGCTCATTATCACCAACTGCAACTAATAAAAATCCAGTTTTTGTTTTTAAAAATAAATCTAATACTACCTTCACTAAAATTACTATAGCTAAAATAATAAATATTGAATTAATAGCAGGATTTTTAAAAATATGATTAGTATTAAATAATGGTATATTTGATTTTCCCATTATTCTCAAATTTATTGAGTATAATCCCATCATAACTAATATACCTGACATTAAATTACTTATTTTTAGTTTTACATGTAAAAATCCAGTTATAGCACCAGCACATGCACCACCTAAAGTAGCTACTAATATAGTAACCCATGGATTTATTCCACGAACTAACATAGCCGCTGAAATTGACGCTCCTAATGGAAATGTTCCATCAACAGACAGATCAGGAAAGTCTAATATCTTATATGTTATATAAACTCCCATTGCTACTAATGCAAATAGTAACCCCTGTTCTAAAGCATTAAGTATTACTTCCACTATTGAACCCCTCCAGTTACTTTATTAGCTTTTGTATCAATATCTTCTGGAATTGTTATATTTAACTTTTCTGCTACATCTGTATTAATAGTAATAGACATATCACTTAAAGTACTTATTTCAATATCACTTGGTTTTGTTCCATTTAAAATTTCTGCTGCTTTATATCCTGCTTCTTTTCCTAACTTAAAATAGTCTATCCCAATAGAACAAAGTCCACCTTTAGATACTCCAGCTTCTTCACCACACAATATAGGAATATTCTTATTAACACAAATATTTCCCACTAAATCATATGCTGAAGCTACTGTATTATCTGTAGGTGCATATAAAGCATCTATTGAACCTATTGCTGCATTTAAATTTTGATTTATTTCATTAACAGTTGTAACAGATATCTCCTTAATATCTATTGCATTTTTCTCTGCTTCTTTCTTAAGTTCTTGAACTTGAGCTAATGAATTAGCTTCTGATGAATTATATATTACTCCTAATGTTTTTATATCTGGAACTAATGTTGTTAATAAACTTAATTGCTTTTCCATAGAAACCATATCTGAAGTTCCTGTAACATTTGTACCTGAACTTTCCCAACTTTCGGCTACTCCTGCACCAATAGGATCTGTAACTGCAGTAAAAACTATAGGAATATCTTTTGTAGCATTATAAGATGCTTGAAGACTTGATGTAGCTATAGCAAATATCATATCCACCTTAGATGTAACAAATTGATCTGAAATAGTTTTAGCAATTGCTATATCTCCTTGTGCATTTTGATAATCAATCTTTAGATTCTTTCCTTCCTCAAAGCCTTTTTCCTTCAATCCTTCTATAAATCCCTCTCTTGAAGCATCTAACGCATCATGTTGAACTAATTGATTTATTCCAATTGTATACATCTCTTTAACTTCATTTGAATTCTTACTTACATCCCTTGTTTTTTCATTTTCATTTGATGAACTTGTTTTAGCACAAGAAACTAATCCTGCAACAATTAAAATTCCGCTTAAAATTAGTGTTAGTTTTTTCTTTCCTACCATATTTCCATCCTCCTAAACTTAAAATAACTCAAACTTTCCTCTACTATTCTACATTTCATAATAGTAAAAAAATTTAACATTTTTTCTTTTATTCAATCATAATATTATTTATTTATGTTTTTGTTACTAAAAATTGAGTTATTTTATTAAATTATTATTTTTTATGTTATCACATTTTGAATATATTGTAAATATTTTAATTTTATTCCATTTTGTTTTTATAAAAAAATAGATTAGTATAAAACTATATCTATACTAACCTACTATATTATTCTGGTACAGCTCTATGTCCAATTCCAATTACAACCTCATCTAAATGTAAAAGACCTACACTTAAAAATATACAAACACTCACGTGCTGCCCTTTTCTAGCTATTCCAACTTTTCCTCCAACATTTTGTCCACTAGCTCTTTCTCTAATTTGCATTAATGCATCTCGAGTTGCTCCAATAACTCCACCCTCATGTAAATGTTCATCTCTTATGACATTACTTCTTTTGGCAGCTACTAGAGCACGTTCTAATATCTTAGATGTAGATTCATTAATATTACCACCTATATTAACTGCTGTAACTAATATTCCTAACTTTTTATATAAATCCTTTAACTGTTCTTCTTCTTCTCTTGTGGATATTGCCATTTGTGTAGCAATTTTAGCAACCTCCATACTTGAACTATAAGTCATTCTCATACTATTCCTTTCCATACCCCTTTAATTTAAATATTTAAATATTTTGGCAAAATAAAGTCTTTAGATAAATTAAACTAACCAAGAAGATTATATTTTTCTTCAAAAAAGTTAGTCATTCTCTTTAATGATGCTATAAGTACAGTCTCCTCTGTCTCCGGAAGCTCTTGAATAATACTTTTTA
Source organism: uncultured Clostridium sp. (assembly GCA_900543325.1). Lineage (GTDB taxonomy): Bacteria > Bacillota > Clostridia > Clostridiales > Clostridiaceae > Clostridium. Next base: position 4,584 of record UQQU01000012.1, read on the forward strand.
TCATATCATCATGGAACTGTGCATGGCTATCAAATGCCTTTTCACCTTTGTTTGTTAATTTTATTAAAACTACTCTTCTATCTTCTTCTATTCTTCTTCTCTCAACATACTCTTTTTTTATTAATCTATTTATAGCAGTAGTTAATGTTCCTACCGTAATCTCTAAATCTTTTGCTACCTCTGTCATAGTCATCTCTCTATCCTTACCAATAGCTTCTATAATATGATTTTCTGTAACAGATAAATCACTAAATTCACCTTGCTTTATAGCTGCTGCTTCAATCTTTAAAATATCATTAAATAATTTAACTAGTAGCATATTTAAAACGTCCTCAGACTCTTTACGTATCATTTGTTTCACTCTCCCAAAAAAATAAAAATATATTATTATTATAAAATAGATTAACACCTTTTATCCAGTATAATTTGAAATTATTTATCATTTGTAACTTACTAATATTGTTTATTACAAATAAATAAGAGGAGATATAAAATACTCTCCTCCTATTTTATAAAACTATATTACTATCAAACTTATAGCAATTACCATGATTATAAATGATATTATTCCAAAAGAAATTGACTTTTTAAGTAATTCATATTTTGAATATCTAGTTATGTTTTTTATATTTCCTTCTGGGTAAATAAGTTCTACTTCATCTCCTTCATTCAAATCTAACATTTCATCATAGTCGTGATAATCAATTCTTAATTTTTCATCTCCTAAATCAATTTCTAAAACAGGATTTATATCTACATTATATATTTTATTTCTTTCACTTCCATAAGTTATATAACTGAAAGACTGTAACTCTATAACCTTTGCCTTTTTCTTTACACCTTTATTAATTAAATTCATTTGTTTTACAAATAATTTTACAGAAATTATCATGAGTATAGAAGCACCTAGTAACATTATTATTGCACTAAACATTTCGATTCACCTCACAAATATATTTTTAATATCATTTTCTTGTGTCTAATATATTTTATGACGTCAAAATCACGATGTTTACCTTTACAAAATATTTAATTATTCTATACTTTTACTAATTATTAGTTGTAATAGTTTCACTTCTAGTTAGTTTAAATTGCGTTTTTTTAACTTAGGTTACCATTTAATTAACAAATAATTATTTTTTTAAATTAACTTTAATTTTTTTAGATTATTAGCAATTTATTATTCATGAAAAAAGGAATGTAATTAAACATTCCTTTTTTATTATAATTGATTTATCCACAACACTTTTTATATTTTTTACCACTACCACATATGCATGGATCATTTCTACCTATTTTAACTTCATTAACAACCCTAGCATTTGCTTTTTCTATTTCATCTTCAGTATATCCTTTTAAAGACCACTTTCTAATACTTTTTGCAAAAAGTTCTAATTCATATACAAAGATTTTTCTTTCTTCTTCTGACTGTATCTCATATGCTTGTAAAAATATATCTATAGCTTCTGACTTCTCTACTTCATTTTTTATAGCAACTATAAAGCCATCCATTTCTTCTTTTAATATATTTTTATCAATAACAAACAACTCACCAAGTACCTTCTCTAATTTAGCTCCTTGTTTATTATCTTCAACGAAATCAACTTTACCTGCTTTCACTAGTGATTTCTTATCAAATTTATAGTAATCATTTTTACATTCTTCTTGAAGCTTTAATATTTTTTCTGTATCTTCTACATCTATATTATAAAGCATATCTCCATCAATAACATAATCATATCCAAGCTCTTCTCCATTTGCTATTAATGTATTTATATATGCTTCATCAAGGCTTGTTCCAAATATATTTTTTATATTAGATTTAATAAAATCAATTTTACAAATACCATAATAATAAACCATTCCTGAAATAGCTTTTATTATTTCTTCATTTAATCTTGCTTTACTCTTTAAATCTTTATTTAACTGTGCACTAATTATGCTCTTTAATTCCTCTGGCATAACTACAAATGCTTCATCATTTTTTACTCCAGAAAAGGCTAAACCTCTATTTCTTAAATAATTAATATAAATCATTTCATTACATTCATATTTTTTTAGTCCGTTCACCTTAAGTAATTCTTCTATATATCTTAAAGAACTTTCTTCCATTAACTCTAAAGCAACTTTAGCGTTCTCTAATACTACAGTAACCATCTTTTCAACAGCATCTGCTTTCTTTAATGTTGTAATCCCTCTAACTGAATATTTCTTAGCTATTTTAACTAATTCATCTTTAGTCATTTTTTCTAAGAAAACTTTTAAAGTACAATCTTCATCTATATTTTTCCACATTTTTTCAACACTTTTATTATCAGCCTTCATTATTTCTTCTTGAAGTTTATTTTTATCTTCCATTTAATTTATGTCACCCCGTATTATATTCTACAAAAAAAATCACTTCTTTTATTATATATATTTTTTCGTTATAGTCAAAATTATTTTTTACCAAAAAATTAAATATTCATATGTTAATTTTTTATCATATATTTATACTGTTATTACCTTTTATTTACTTGTTTATATTTTAAAAAATATGATAAAATAACTCAATAACAATTTTGATTTTCAAAGTATTTGATTTTTTAAATACATAAAGGAGACTAATAATGAGAAAAAAGAAACTTTTAGGAATATCCTTAGGGATTATTACAATTATTATAGTAATTTCTCTAGGGTTTGTAGGAAATTACTTTTATAACTTAGCTTTAAATCCAGATACACCAAAAGATATTGTATTTGGAACACCAGAAGAAGCTGAGGCAACAAGTGGACAAGTATTAGATGAAGATAAAGAATGGTTATTATCTAAATCAAATCATAGTGATGAGTATATTACTTCTTCGGATAATTTAAAGCTTCATAGCTATGTAGTGAAAAATGAAAATCCATCAAACAAATGGGTTGTAACTGTTCATGGCTATACAAGTGAAGGCTTAAATATGAGTAGTTATGCTAAGAAATATTATGATATGGGTTATAATGTACTTATTCCTGACTTAAGATCTCATGGATTAAGTGAAGGAAATTATATAGGAATGGGATGGGATGATAGATTAGATATTATCTCATGGATAAATTATATATTAAATGAAAATCCTAATGCTGAAATAGTACTTCATGGAGTTTCTATGGGGGCTACCACAGTATTAATGACTTCTGGTGAAGCAATACCTTCTAATGTAAAAGCAATAGTGGCAGATTGTGGCTATACATCAGTTTGGGATGAATTTGCTTATCAGTTAGATGATTTATTTTCATTACCTGAATTCCCAATACTTAATGTTTCATCTATTGTTGCAAAAATAAGAGCCGGTTATTTCTTAGGGGAAGCTTCATCTATAGATCAAGTAAAAAAATCTAAAACTCCAATTTTATATATCCATGGAGATCAAGATGATTTTGTTCCTTACTATATGATGGAAGAACTTTATAATGCAACAAGCTCTGAAAAAGAAATGTTAACAATAAAAGATGCAGAACATGCTAAAGCTTCTGAAGTAGATCCTGAAACTTATTGGACAACTGTAAATAACTTTATAAATAAATATATAAATTAATATTATTTTTATAACTTTAAAATGAGGATTCAAAATTTGAATTTTTGAATCCTCATTTATTTATATCTAGTATTATTTATTATTCATTACTAAATAATCCAGCACCTTTTATAATTTCTTGCTCTTCAAATAAACTTGAAACAGCCTCTCTATAATCTTTAGCTTTTTGTGCTTTCTTAATTTTTTTATAATATTTCTTATTGTCCGTAAATATATGTGACATATATCCCCAAAGCTCTTTCATTCTATACATTGCATTTTTATCTTCATTTAAAAGAATTGTATAATTTTCAAAAACCTCATCATGGAATTCTTTTAAAATTTCTTTGCTAATAAAATTATTATCTTTAATTTCACCAATTAACCCTGGATTAGCTAATATACCTCTTCCAAGCATTACTTTATCTATTTGCGGAAACTCATTTACTATATTATGATAATTTTCAGTAGTAAAAATATCCCCATTATAGCATATAGAATGCTTACTTAAAGATAAGGCATCTTTAAACACCTTTAGATTTGGTGTATTTCCATAAAAATCTTCTCTAGTTCTAGGATGAATTATTAACTCTTCAAGAGGATATTTATTATAAATTTCAATAAGCTTATAAAACTCTTCTGGAAATTCTTTTCCTAATCTAGTTTTTATTGATATTTTCATATTATCAATTTTATATATTTCATCTAAAAATTTATCTAATTCATCTGGATAAGCAAGAAATCCTGAGCCCCTTTTCTTTGAAACAACTGTTCCTGCTGGACATCCTAAATTTAAATTAATTTCATCATATCCTAATTGTTTTAACTTATTTGCGGTTAATATAAAGCCTTCTGCATCATTAGTTAATATTTGTGGAACTACATTTAAACCTTCATTGTTTTCTGGTAATAGATCTCTTAATTCCTTAGTTTTAAGGCTTAAACTTTGGTTAGGCACAATAAAGGGTGTAAAGTATTTATCTATATTATGAAAGTATTTTTCATAAGCATTTCTATATATGTGCCCTGTAATTCCTTCCATTGGTGCTAAATAATATTTCATGTAATTACTCCTCGTTTGTAAATATTCTAAAAAACATTATATCAGCCAAACACTTTATAATCTACATTAATATTAATAATAACACTCTTTACTACATTTGCCTTTAAATAGCTTATTTTTTATAGCTTTTTTATAATTCTCATCATCCTCAATATTTCCAATAATATTAATGGCTTGTTTTAATCCTATAATATCTTTTTCAATATCATCAATATACTTACCTCTTCCAACTACCTTTAGATGAGTAACTCCTGATTCCTTTAGCTTTTTTAATTCGCAAATACCACATCCTGTACTTCCTAAAAGATATAAATCATTTTTATATTCATTTTCTAAATATAATTCCTCATCTTCAAGTTCTTTATAATAAAGCTCAAGCCTCTTATCAACATCAGGAAAATAATTAGCTTTCTCATTTACTTTAGCTAAATCATATGGCATTGTGCATAAATGGCACATTTCATCACAATGCAAAGAGCTACAGAAAGCACCACTATAATGACATTTCTCATTTAAAATAAAAGCTTCATATTGCAAATTTTTTATCTTATTATTTTTTATACATGATTCTATATCTTCAATTGTATTTTTTCTATGAAAAACATATCTAGATATATTTAATTTATTTAAAAAATCTATTGCTAAACTATTTATTTCTGCACATTCTCCACTTAAATGTATAACACACTTCATTCCCTTTTCTTTTAAGTATAATATAAGTGCAATATCAGCTATAATAAATTCATTAAATCCAATACTTATTAAATCTTCTATTATACTAGCTATTTCTTCATACTGATCTTCTATATAATATAGATAATTAAATGCTATACTTACTGGAACCTTATACTTATCAACCATTTTTTTTAATATTTTCATATCTTCTAAAGAATTTATTTGAATATTATAATAAAGTACTTCTCTTCTATTTAAAGGAAAAAGGCTTCCATATTTTTTATTCCACTCATAAGGAACATACCCACAAAAAACTTCATCTGCCCCTGCTTTAACTAATCTTATATAATCATCAATACATCCAAGTCCTGATACTATCTTCATTTTATTTTCCTCATTTATATAAAATTTAAAACTATTCTATCTATCCCATTATCTATATAATACTCTAACTTATTTAAATCCTTAAGCAATGTTTCATCAAAAGCAAATAGTGAATTATATCTTCCTACCATTTTTAAATGCTTTGGATAGGCAAATACATATTCCTTGCAATACATTAGACATCCTTTAGCAAGTTTTTGATTACCTCTATCCATTGTTGTACACATTGCATATAATGTACAATATTGAGATGTATTAGTTACATAAAAGGGAATATGTAAACTATGGTTTCCTTCTGCAATTTCAATATCATACCCACAATTTTCATATTCATATCTTTTTATATTATTTTCATTTAAAAATCTATTAAAAATATGGCTATTAAGATTATTTTTTGCTATTAATTTCTTATTCTCCTCATATCCTTTTTTATAAATATATCTTGGATCTTTCTTTCTTTTATTTAATAATACTCCTAGGTTAAGGGTAAAATAATCATTTTTATCCTCTACTAGCTTTATCATTCCCCAATCATTTATTACAATTTCTATATTTTTATTGTTCTCAATACACCAATTATATAGCTTCTCTATTATGCATCTAGTTTTTTCTATATAGCACTCTCTTATATATGTAAAACATATTGTAATTTCTAAATTTTCTTCTTTAGCTTTTTTAATGATTTTAATTAGCAAATCAAAACTTGGAAATAAATTATGACAAAACTCATTTCCAATATAAATCCTAGAAATATTATCTTTAAATAATTTATGTCCATCTATAAAATTATCTTTTAAATATTCATTCTTAAAGTTTTCTATGTCTTTCCCTAGATATTTCTTATATAAATCATAATTATCTATTTTAATAGCTAGCTCTATTGATTTTGTAATATTAGTATCATAACTTTCAAAATTTAATTTTGATAGCCAATTATATTTTTGATTAGAATAGTATTCGTAAAAATCATAATCTAATTCTGCTGGATAATTAATCATTTCTTTAGAGAACTCATTATCATCACTATATCCTCTAAGTCTAACATAGTTGGAATAATCCCTAAAACTCCTTCTGACATTATTAAAATAAACTTCATCATTAATATCTAATTTATAAGATATATAAAAATCATTTTTTTCAATTGCTACAATATTATAATCTTCTATAATTACTTCTTCATATCTAGACTCACAGAATATATAAAATACTACTTTTATCTCATTTATATTCTCTGTCTCTTCTGATATACGAAAAGTTAACCTTTTTGGAGATATTTTAAGTACTCTAACTTCATTATTATTTAATAAACAACTTATTAATCCTGCTGGAAATAATTCTATCTCTTCCCGTTCCAAAACAATCCCTTCCCTTACTTTTATTAATAATAAATATTATATATCACTTATTTATACCACTATTTACGTAATAACTGCAAAAAAATCCACAACAATTGTTGTGGATTATAAATTCTAAAATAAACCTTCTTATTTTGCGCAATATATTTCAATTGCCTTTGCCATGAATTTCGCTGTTCCTTCTCCATATTTATCTATATTTTCTTTAAATCTTTCATCTCCTATATACATTAAACCTAAACAACTTAAAATTTCCTTTGTGCAATTATAGAAGTTTGATGTTATATATGATTGCCATTTTTCAACTAAGCTTTGTATAATATCACTATTTGGATCTTCCTCTCTATTATCAGCAAATTCTTTTAATATTTCTACCATTCCTTCATTAATTTCATTCCATGAATTTCCATCATAACTACTTGTCTTTTTCTCATACTCCTTATATGCATCAGTATTGCCCCAACGATTTTTAACTTCCTCTGCATATTTTCTTTTATTTTCTTCAATTTTACTATTATCAAACTCTTTAAAGCTCATATTATTATCTCCTTTTATTGTTTTATCTATTAAGGTAATTAATCCATCTATTCTTTTTCTTTTTTCTATAAGAAATTCTTTATGCTTATTTAATGCTTCATTTTTATCATAGTTAGGATTTAGCATTATTTCTTTTATTTCATTTAATGGGAAATCTAATTCTCTAAAAAATAATATTTGTTGCAACCTTTCTAAATCTTCACTGGAATACATTCTGTATCCAGCTTCCGTAGTTTCACTTGGTTTTAAAAGTTCAATTTCATCATAATAATGAAGTGTTCTTACTGTAATACCACTTAACTTCGCTACTTCGCTTATTTTCATTTTTATTCAACCTCTTTTTTATAAATCAATAGATATCTTTAATTTACTTATTATAGCTATAACTTTTTTCCTACTACATATATAACTATAATCTATGACGTAACGTTATAGTCAACGAAAAATTTAAAATAATATTTTTATTTTCTTTAATATCTTATATCCAAAAATTCACAATTTGCTAATGATAACCTATTTCTTTCTTGCAGAGGCTTTGAGAGAACATTATACTTATAATTAGTAACATATTTTGCTATATTTAATAAATACAATTTGTAATGAAAGGATTATATATGAGAAAAAAAGATATATTAGAGCTAAAAAAGCGTTTTAAAAAAGATCACTGTACTTTCACAAAAATGTGTGGTTGTTACGTTAATGGTGAAAAAAATATTTTATTAAAATTTAGAGAAACATTTTTAAATTTAGAAGAAGATGATTATTTCAAATACCTAGAAATTGCTAAGAAAGTTTTATCTGGAACTATTGGTAACAATATTTTAGAGCTTAACTTTGAACTTAATGAAGAACACATAAATGAAAAGCAACTTTCTTTTATGAAACTAAAAAATAGTGGCTTAAAAGATGATACTTTACTTGATGAATTCTACAATTCAATTATCGAAAATTATGATTATACCGGTAACTTCCTAATACTTATATTCCACGATGCTTACGATGTTATTACTAAAACTAAAGATAATGCAAAGTTAGATGAATCTGAAGAAGTGTATGAATATATTCTTTGTGCAATATGCCCAGTTGAACTATCTAAGGCTGGACTTAGATACTTCGAGGAAGAAAATACAATTAAATCTCGTACAAGAGATTGGGTTGTTGAAGCACCAAGTAATGGATTTGTATTTCCTGCCTTTATAAATCGTAGTTCTGATGTTAATTCTATTATGTACTATACAAAAAATGCAAAAGATACACATCCTGAACTAATGGAAAATGCTTTAGGCTGTCCAACAAAACAAACTCATACAGAACAAAAGGAAGTATTTAATGATATTATCCGCGATGCTCTTGGTCCTGATGAAAAGAAATCTGATCATTTCTTTATGGAGATTCAAGAAAGCCTAAACAATAAAATTGAAGAACATAATAGTATTTATGAAGAATCTGATGTGCCAATAGTTTTAACTAATGATGTTGTTCAAGAAATATTATCTCTAAGTGGTGTTCCTGAGGAAGTTACTACTAAAATAGAAAAATCATATACAGAAAACTTTGGCGATACCCCTCCTGTGGCAGAAATATTACTAGATAATAAAGCCCTTGCTGCAAAAGCTCAAAAGAAAAAAGAAGAAATGCTTGAGAGGCAAGTAAAAATACTTGAAAATAAACTTGAAAGAGTAACTCAAGCCTCTTCAGCAGATTCAGAAAGTGAAAAAAATCCATTAGAGTTAGAAGATGAAGCTGCTATAGAAGTAGATTCTTCTAATATTACTTCAGAAGATATCAATGATTCTATATCAAAAGATAATTCTGATACTGATCTTAACACTAATACAGAGACATCTGAAACTTCAGATGAAAGTATGTATGATTCTACTAATACAAATGAAAACTATGATATTGTACTAAAAGTAAAACCTGAAAAGGTACCTCAAATAAAATCACAAATAATTGACGGTAAAAAATATCTTGTTATTCCTATTGATGAAAATGAACAAACTACTGTAAACGGCATTGATAGCTTAATTTAAGTAATATACTTCTAACACCCAAAATGGTATGTATTAAAATAATTTCTTATACATACCATTTTTATTTTAAAATATTAAAGTTTATGTTTAATGTTCTATTAACTCTACCTTTTCAGCTTCATTTATACACATTATATCTGTTAATATATCACTAATATCAAGTTCATCATCAATATTTATTTTAAATCTAAGCCTAACCCCTTCACTATTAGACCTCTTTTGCATTTCAATAGATATAATATCTCCACCTGTACTCCTTATCATATCTTTTACTGCTTCAACAGTTGTAGTTATATTCCCGTTTATTCCCACTTGTATATGTGCGTGAGAATTTCTAGATATTGAAACCAAATTTTTTATTTTAAATACATCATTTAAAAATGCATATGCTACAAGAGTAATCACTGCTGAAGCAATGTATATACCTGATCCTACTGCAAGACCTATTATAGCTGCAAAACATATAGATGCTGCTGTAGTTAAGCCTTTTACACTTCTTTTATCCTTTAATATTGTTCCTGCCCCTAAAAATCCTATACCTGAAATATATTGTCCAGCTAATCTGAACACATCATTCTCTCCACCATTAATACGATAATATTCTAAAGATGTTATTTGAATTAATAAGCCTACAAGTCCAACCATAACGTGAGTTCTTATTCCTACTACCATTCCTTTTTTCTCTCTATTATATCCTATTGCTCCAGCAAGAATTGCGCATATAATTATTTTAAATGTAATAACTACTGATATTCTAAATGTTTCACTATTAATAAACTCTATTATCATAAAATACTCACCTCCATAAACTTAATAAAAACTATATATATTATAAATTAATACTCGAACATTTAATCAAAATTATTCATAAACTACTATATTTAGTAATTAAAAGAGAGGTCTTTATGTTATTTTATAGTAAACTAAAAGATTTATATCATAAACTAATTTTATCCAAATATATAATAGTTCATAATTATAGAATTCCACCAAATTACAATAATACCTCTACACAATTTGTAAATAATAATAATTTATCTAGCACTACTAAATATCTTATTTGGGTAGATACTAATAATTTTCAAGTAAATATTTTTTCAGGCTCTAAAAATAACTGGAAATTAATAAAGAATTATATTTGTTCCATTGGAAAACCTTCTACACCTACACCTTTAGGAACATTTAAAGTTGGTGCCAAAGGATTTTCATTTGGCGAAAACCATGGATATATTTGTTATTATTATACACAATTTAAAGGAAATTATCTTTTCCATTCAATTATATATAACTTAGATAATACAGTTAGAGATGGTCGACTTGGATATAAAATCAGTAATGGATGTATTAGACTTGCTAAAGTAAATGCTAAATGGATTTATGATAATATTCCATATGGAACTACTGTTTTTATAAGTTAAAGAATGAATCATGAAAGTTGAAAATGAAAGATAAAACTATATATTTATAGTTTAAGCTGTATCACAAATATTTTGTAGAATACAGCTTATTTTTATACTATACGTATTATAATACTAATGACTAATTATACAATATCATCTCTAATTTTGATTTCTCTACAGTAGTTTAAATTCATTTTCATGTTTATTTACTAAATCTTCAACTATATATGGAAGCTTTTCAATAATATGAGATGCATTAACACAAAACATATCTTTTGATAATACATCTCCACAATATCCATGAATATATGCTCCTAATATTGCAGCCTTAAAAACATCATATCCCTGGCCTATAAAAGAGGCAATAATTCCTGTAAGTGCATCCCCCATACCTCCTGATGCCATTTTACTACTTCCTGTTGAATTTATAAAAACTTCTGTGCCATCAGTTATTATAGTATTATATCCCTTTAATAATACTATCACATCATATTTCTTCGCAAATTTAACTGCAATTTCTATTCTATCCTCAATCAATTTATTAATAGGTATACCTGTAAGTCTAGACATTTCTCCCATATGTGGTGTTATTACAATCCTTCTATTACTATTCTTTAATAATTCTAAATTATCTTTTAATACATTTAATGCATCTGCATCAAGAACTACAGAACATCCTTCCTTAGAAAGAATATTTTTTACCTGTTTAAATGTAAATTCATCATTTCCCATACCAGGTCCCATTGCAATACTATCACTATTTGATATAACATCTTCAAATGTATTATTTTCATATGACATTGACATAGCTTCTACTAATTTACTTTTTAAAATGTCTACTATATCTTTCTTTGTACAAAGAGTAACTAGCCCTGCCCCACTTCTTACGGCTGATACCGTTGAAATATATGCTGCACCTGTAAACTTTTCAGATCCTGCTATAATAGTAACTCTTCCAAAATTACCTTTATGTGAATACTTATTTCTCTTTTTTATAATATTTTTTATATCATTTATTTCTATTAGGTATTCTTTATTATGAAATTTATTAACTACATAATCTGGTACACCTATTTTTTCAATTATTATACTACCTGTGTATTTTTCACTTTCATAATCTAAAAAGCCTTTTTTATAAACTTCAAAAGAAACAGTTTTATCAGCTTCAATAGAATTACCTAAAATTCCAAAGCTATCGCATTTCATTCCTGAAGGTATATCTATAGAAAGTGTGTAAGCGCTTTTTTCATTTATTATCTTAATAACTTCATCATATATTCCTTCTATTTTTCTACTTAAGCCTATTCCAAAAATTGCATCAATAGTCATGCTATTTTCACTTAGAGCTTCCCTTAGATTTATAATATCTTCACTTTTAGTAATATGCTTTATATTAACTCTCATATTTTTTAAAATATTATAGTTTGCTTCACAATCTTTACTCATTGAATGATTACCTACTATGAATATATCTATTTTCATATTCATACTAAAGATATGACGTGCAACAGCTAAACCATCGCCTCCATTATTACCAGTTCCACATACTATAGTAAATGATTTAAAGTTTTCAAAATCTATATTTTTAACAACTTTTAATGCAGCATTTTCCATAAGAACAATTGAAGGAATCTTTAAATCATTTATGCAATAATTATCCATATTCCTTATTAAATCTGACTTTCCTATTTTCAAAATCTCATCACCTTTTACAAAATTAATTTATATATTTATAATTATATCATTATTTAACTATTACCTATTTATTTTTCCTAATTTACTTCCTTATTATCTTTCTAAAGTTTTTGGACATTTGTCCTTATTTTTTTCTTACCACTTCCTTAAAAGAATTAATATGATATAATTACTTTACTTAACTAATAAGGAGAATTGCAATGAACAACTTACCTTATTTTTTAGACACTTGTCCTAATTATATAAAAAATAAATTTATGTATGTTAAATTTAATACTTTTGATAAAATACTTAAACAAAATGAAGATCCTAACTTTGTGTATATAATAAAAAAAGGAAAAGTCAAAGTTTATTCACTAACACCAACTGGAATTAAATATCTGGAGAGGACTTATTGTGAAAATGATTTATTTGGAGAGCTAGAAGTATTTGCTAATAAACCTATTTTAAATTATGTAGAGGCACTTGAACCTTGTGAAGCAATTAAAATTTCTAAAGAATTATTTTTAGAATGGATTAAATATGATAGTGATTTTTCTTTATATATTCATATAGAGCTTTCTAAAAAAATGTATCATACTTCTATTAATAGTAAAGCAAATGTTGCTTATAATTTAAAAGATAGAGTACTCTTCTTTTTATGGAAGTTTTTAAATGAACATAATCTAAATACCGTTCATAAAGACATACTAGTAGAAGGTGTAGGTTCTAATATTAGAAGTGTTAATCGAATTATTAAAGAATTAGTAGATGAAGATATTGTTGAATATAATAAAGGATTTATTAAGGTAAAGGATATAAATAAACTTGCTGATATAAATTTCTCCTCTAATAGTCATAATAACTTAGTAAGTATTTTTAATAATAATTCAGGAGGCAAACCATGATAGATAAGAAATTATTAATAGAAAAAGCATTCGATGCTCAAAAACATTGTTACACACCATACTCAAACTTTAATGTAGGTGCAGCTTTACTTTGTGCTAACGGTGAAATTTATCAAGGATGTAATATAGAAAATGCTGCATATACACCAACAAATTGTGCTGAAAGAACAGCTTTCTTCAAAGCAATTTCTGAAGGTCAAAAGGAATTTACTGCTATTGCAATTGTAGGAAATAAAGCAGGCATAAAACCTGGAGATGGAGATTTTTGCGCTCCTTGTGCTGTATGCAGACAGGTAATGGCTGAGTTTTGCGATTTAAAAACTTTTAAAGTAATAATTGCAAAAAGCACAGAAGAATATTTAGAATATACATTAGATGAACTTTTACCATTAGCATTTACAGGTAAAAATTTAGAATAAAATACACCAAGTGATTCATATAGTAAAAAGTGATTAGGATTATCTTTTATCTATCATAATCACTTCTATGAATCACTTTTTTTATAAACTATAATATTGATCTATAAATACTTTATGACTTCTAGGAATATTGTCAGGTAATTCATCATAACTAAAAAAGCATAAATCCTTAGTTTCAAAATTATCTATATTCAGTTCACCACTATAATTTTTACATACATATCCTATAGTTATGAAAAAAGCTTTATCTCCATGAGGAAACTCTATAAAACAATCTTCTCCTGAAGTTGTTCCTAAAAGATTTAATTCTTTTATATCCAAGCCTGTTTCTTCCTTAGCTTCTCTAACTGCAGTATTTTCAAGTGACTCACCTAACTCTGTAATTCCACCTATTAATCCCCATTTATAAGGGAAGGTTCCTCTCTTTTGTAATAATATTTCATTATTTTCATTTATTATCAATACATTTACACCTGTTAAATTTATTGAGTCATGACCTACTCTATCTCGTATATATTTAACATAATCCATATTTATAACCTCACTATTTTTTATTATCATAAACAATATAACTAATATTCTCTTATTTCTATTATACCTACAACTTTTTATTCTTAAAGAAAAAGAAAGATATTTTTCTAATTTAGGGCATAATATATAGGTCATTGCATTAATATTTATATCTTTAAGGTGAATTTATATGAAAAATAAAAATAATAAAACACAAAAAGTACCACCATTTGAAAAGCCTTTATTTATAATGATAATAACCTTTGTTGGCGGTTATATGAATGGGTATACTTATATTACAAGAAACAATATATTAGCTAATATGCATACTGCTAATATGTCTAAATTAGGAATTAATATTGCACTTGGAGAATGGTTAGAGGCACTACACTACTTCATTCCAATTGTAACTTGTATATTAGGTGCTGCTTTTAGTAAATTAATTGAAACTATACTTATAAACTTTAATTTTAAAGGAGATTGGAGAAAGTTTGCTCTTATTTTAGAAGGAGTTGCATTATTTTTAATAGGACTAATTCCTAGCTCTTTTCCTGATATTATTGTTACTAATTTAGTTTCTTTTTTAATGGGATATCAATTATGTTTATTTAGAAATTGTCTTGGTGTTCCTTTTAATACAACTATATGTACTGGTAATATTAGAACTGTTGGATTATTCTTATTCGGTGCATTAGATAAAGAAAGCAATGACTCTTTTAAAAAATTAATTACTTTTACAATACTTACTTTTTCTTTTGCAGTTGGTGCTATTCCTGGTACTTTAATATCTCTTGCTTTAAGTATTAAATCTGTATGGGTTTGTAGTTTTATATTATTTCTACAAGCTTTTTGGATATATATTTATGAAAAGAAACTTTAAACAAACTCATCTTTTTTAAATACTATATAGTATAAAATCTAATGATAGGAGATGAGATATATGTCAATAAATTGTTGTAACACTGAATCACCCTGCTGTAATAATAACTGCTGTAACCCTTGTAATGGTTATGGCAATGGTATATCAGGCTTTGGTGGCTCTTGGTTTTATATGCTAGCAATATTTTTATTGTTTGGTGGTAGTGGCTTTGGCCCTGGTAGCTTTTGGGGTGACTATGGCAAGATATTCCGTTGTAGCGGATTTAATAATGCTTGGTGTGATAATCTTGGATTTAATAAATTTAACAACGGCATCTTTGGTAACAGCAACTTTGGTAGTAATAATCTTTCTAATGCCAACCTTTCCAGTACTGGCCTTCTTGAAGGTCTTTCTGATAATAATAACTTTGATATTGGTAACCTTACTAACTCTTATAATTAAGCTACTTCCAAAAAAGCTATTAGGATTAATTTTCCTAATAGCTTTTTTTATTTATTTAAGTTTTTTTATTTTTCTTTTTAGATTCTTTTTTATTATAAACATAAATCCCAAAGTAAATCATGATATATTAATATAAACTTATAAAACATATATATCCAATTTCTAAAATTTCACTACCAAAACCTTCACTTATGAAATCTATAACAGCTTCATAATTATTGCCAATAACTCTTGAAAATACAACTATATAATCCTTTATATCTTGAATATCCAACTTTTCATTTTCACTAATACAATATTTTAAGAATAGTGCATATCTAATTAATAAATATTCTAATATAATTATCTCAAAAGAAAGTATCATTTCTTCAATATCGCTACTATTACAATTAGCTAAAATTTTAGATACTATACAATTTTCAATGAAATCACTATATTCTTTAAATACCTTTTTATAATCATTCCATTGCTCACAAAGATATTCTATTTCTATTTCTTCTGCAAAACTTGAAATATCATCTAAAATAGTTTCTAATCCTGAAACATCTCTATAATTTTCTACAATATCTATAAATAAATTATTAATTTCTTCTATAGACTCATCTCTATTTAAATCTATTTTGTTATACATATGTTCAAGCTCTTTTAAGTATTCTTTATCTTTATACTCTTCTACTTCCGTTAATAACTTCCTCTGATTAATATGTATGTTTTCTAAAATAGTTAATAACATTTGAAAACTAATTACTAATTTATGATCTAATGAGAATTCATCTTGCTTAATTATATTCACTAAAGTTTCTCTAATTTTAAATTCTAATGATGAATCTAAAGAATGATTTCCCTCTTCACATATCATATCTATTTTTCCATCAATACTATTTATAATTTCTATAACTTCTGGACACGCACATGATAAAGAAAATTCAGTTCTATCTTTAAATTCATTTTTTATTCTAGGAAATGTATGGCATGTTAAAGATATATATTCTTCACCATGATTCTTTACTATTTTACATAAACCATTTTCATCTAATAATGGACATGGATCATGAATATCTTTATTTATAAAATATTCTTTCTTATTTTGAGAATATTTTATTTTTAAATTCTTTAAAATATAATTAAATTTATTTTCTTCACTTTTCCATTTATTAAAGGTGTTATCATCTACACTTATATCCCACCCTTCACAGCATGTAAATTTACATTTATCTGCACTACACTTAAAGCTATCATAACCTGTAATTTTTGATATATTTATTTTTTTATTCATCCTTTATCTCCAATTCAAATTAATTTAAATCTATACTACCTATAAAAATTAAAATTCTAAAAAATATAGCTAGTAAAACATTCATCTCACTAGCTATCTTAACTTACTTATACCTATAAGTATATATAATTATTTAAATAGTATTTGCATATTCATATTAAAATCTTTTATTTTCTTCGAATATGACCTCATGAATATATCTGCAACTTCCTTTCTTAATTATTTCATTTTACTGTAAAGAATTTATAAAAGTTTCTAACTCACTGGATGTTGCTGATTCATAATTCCAACAAGCATCTTAAGTTTAAAGATAAATTCTGTTTACTTTTTTACAAAGACAATTTCTTTATAACCTGTTTCACTATCATTAACTGTATCGTATTGCCATCCTATTATTTCCTGTATAACAAGCTCACAAGTAGTATTAATTATACATCCTTCCACTAAATGACCACCAATTACAGATAAGTCCTCCTTAGAAAAAGCAATATGTAAATGACTTCTTTCAGAACTTATAGTTCCATTTAAAGATAATATCTCACAATTTTCATTTACTTCTCTTATATTGATACCTCCAGCATCACGTACTCTTAACTTTGATACACATCCTACTGATGATAATACAACTGCAGCCTTAAGATTCTCTTCTTTTGCTATTTTCTTTATTTCAATTAATAAATCATCTCCACGCTGAAGCCTTTTACATATAATTCTACAATTCATTTTATTCACCTCATGTTATAATTTAATTTTAATAATGGTACTGCTATTGTTATAAATATTATTATTAATCTATTTATAAGTATATTTTTTATTATATAATTATATTTTTACAAACAAAAGGCTACCAGGATTGATTTTACTTTTCCTAATAGCCTTTATTATTATTATTTAATTATTTTATAGTAGATTGTTCATTCTTCAGATTTATTAAGTTAACTTATACTTTCTCAATCTTACAACTATGCTCTTTAAGTTTGGAATCATAACATATAGCAACAGCTAAAACTTCATTATTTATAAATCCAGTTTATTCTTCATGATTCCAAAACTATACTACTATTATATATCTCTTCTAAAATACTTTCCTTCAAAATTAACCTTCTCAGTCAACTTATAAGCCTCTTCCCTAGCTGCTTCAACAGTTCTACCTCTACCAACAACAGATAAAACTCTACCACCACTAGTTCTTAAAACTCCATCTTGAAGTTGTGCTCCTGCTAAGAATACCTTGTCCTTAATACTTTCATCAATAGTTATTTCAAATCCCTTTTCAAAAGCTCCTGGATATCCTTTTGAAGCTAGAACTATATTAACACAAGCTCCATCATACCACTTAACTTCAACTTCATCTAATCTACTATCTAAAGCTGCTTCCACTAAATCAACTAAATCACTTTCCATTAAAGTTAATACAGATTGAGTTTCAGGGTCACCCATTCTTACATTGTATTCTAATAAATAAGTACCCTTCTTAGTTATCATTAATCCAAAGAATATAATTCCCTTAAAATCAAAACCTTCTTCTTGAATTCCTTTTAAAGTATTAGAAACTATGTTTTCTTCAAAGTCTTTCATTACTTCTTCGGTAACAAATGGATTTGGTGCTAAAACTCCCATACCACCAGTGTTTGGTCCCTTATCTCCATCAAATATTTGTTTGTGGTCTTTTCCTGAAATAAAAGGTATTAAAGTTTTACCGTCAGTAATTGAAAGAATTGAAGCTTCTACACCTTCAAGGAATTCTTCAATAACAACCTTTTGTCCCGCTCCCTTGAAAATATCAGAAATCATAAAATCATCAATTGTATTCATAGCTTCTTCCTTAGTTGCTGCAATTACAACACCTTTACCAGCAGCTAATCCATCGGCTTTAATAACTATTGGATATTCACAGTTTTCTAAGTAAGCTTTAGCTTCATCACATTCTGTGAAAGTTCCATATTGAGCAGTTTTAACTCCATACTTTTTCATAAAATCCTTAGAAAAAGCTTTACTTCCTTCTAATTGAGCTCCTCTAGCATCTGGTCCAAAACATCTTAATCCTGCGGCTTTAAACTTATCAGTTATACCTTTTGTTAATGGATCTTCTGGCCCAACAAAAGTTAAATCTATATTATTGGCTTTTGCAAATACTACTAATTCATCTATATCAGTTATATCAACATTTTCACATTTATTTTCAATTGCAGTTCCACCATTACCAGGTGCTACGAATATTTTACTAACTTTTTCACTCTTAGCTAATTTCCAAGCAATAGCATGCTCTCTTCCACCAGAACCAACTAATAATATTTTCATACTAAAATACCTCACTTACTCTAATAGATAAATTTCAGTTAATATAAAAAACTATATTATTAAATAATGTAGCAAAAACATTAACTATTTGGTTTTTTATTAATTTAAACACTAGTTATAAAAAATAGATTATTAAATCGGAGAGAATATTTGTAATAAGCCTTAGAATTTAATAATTGATGGAGTAAAATTTGCGTTAAGAAGTTTCAACTGTTCGAAGCGAAGCAAGTTTTGAAACTTTAGCAAATTTTACGAAATCAATTATATAAATTCTTGGCGAAATTACAACAATTCTCATAGATTTGATAATCTATTTTTTTATCACCCTAGTGTTTAAAATGTCTGATTCCTGTAAAGACCATAGCAATTCCATGTTCGTTACAAGCATCAATTGATTCTTGATCTCTTATAGATCCACCTGGTTGAATTATTGCTTTAATTCCATATTTAGAACATTCATCAACTATATCTCTAAATGGGAAGAATGCATCTGAAGCTAGTATCGTAGCCCTCTCACCTCTTCTTAAAGCATCCATTGTAGGCCAAATTCTATTAACTTGTCCTCCACCAATTCCTACAGCAACACCATCTTTAACTGTAACTATAGCATTTGATTTAACATACTTAACTACCTTCATACCAAATACTAAATCTCTCATTTCAGCTTCAGTTGGAGCCTTTTCTGTAACAACTTTTAATTCATCTAAAAGCTTAGTATCTTCTTCTTGAACTAAAATTCCTCCATCAACAGTTACCATAAACTTTTTATCACATGGCTTAACGTTACATTTAATAACTCTTAAGTTCTTCTTAGTTCTTAAAACTTCTAAAGCATCTTCATCAAAATCTGGAGCTGCAACTACTTCTAAGAATATTTTAACCATTTCTTCAGCAGTAGCTTTATCAATCTTCTTATTAATAGCAACTATTCCACCAAATATTGAAGTTGGATCTACATCATGTGCTTTAGTGTAAGCTTCTACAGCAGTCTCACCTATTGCAACACCACATGGAGTATTATGTTTTAATGCACAGCATGCTGTTTCTTCAAATTCATTAGCAACTTTCCAAGCAATATCTAAATCCTTAATATTGTTATAAGAAAGTTCTTTACCATTTAATATTTCAAAGTCATTCATACCACCATCAAATTCATTTGAAACATAGTATGCAGCGCTTTGATGTGGGTTTTCACCATATCTTAAGCTTTGTTTCTTCTTATATGAAATTGAAAGATATTCTGGATATTCTTCTTCATCACTTAACATGAAGTTAGAAATTGCTGCATCATAAGCACTCATTAAATTAAATACTTTACCAGCAAGTTTCTTTCTCAATTTATAGCTAACATCTCCAGTTTCTTTAATTTCAGCCATTACAGCTTCGTAATCAGAAGCTTCTGAAATAACAACAACATCTTGGAAGTTCTTAGCTGCTGCTCTAAGCATTGTAGGACCACCGATATCTATAAATTCAACCTTTTCTTCAAAGCTTAAATCTTCTCTTACTTTTTCAAAGAAAGGATATAAATTAACTATAACCATATCTATAGTTTCAATATTTCTTTCTTTTATAGTTTTCATATGTTCTTCATTGTCTCTTATAGCAAGTATTCCTGCATGAATAATTGGGTGAAGAGTTTTAACTCTTCCATCTAGCATTTCTGGGAAGTTTGTAACTTCATTAACTTCTGTTACTGCAACTCCATTTTCCTTTAGGTGCTTATAAGTACCTCCAGTTGAAATAATCTCAACACCGTTTTCTGCTAAAAACTTTGAAAAATCTAAAATTCCAGTCTTATCAAATACACTAATTAATGCTCTTTTAATCATGTAAAAATCCTCCCTATTTTAAAATATTTACTCTGCCGTCTATAATCTCAATTTTACCTCTACTTATTAAATCAATAGCTCTAGGTAATAATTTATGTTCTTCTACTAATACCCTCTTTTGAATATCTTCTGCTGTATCCTTAAAATGTACTGGAACTACTTCTTGAAGTATTATTGCCCCACCATCTACTTCTTCATTAACAAAATGAACTGTACATCCAGTAAACCTAACCCCTGATTTTCTTACTGCATTATGTACATGCATTCCATACATTTTATCTCCACAAAAACTCGGTATAAGTGAAGGATGAATGTTTATTATTCTATCTTTAAATTCTTTTAATATTTCCCCATCTAATATTGAAAGATAACCAGCTAAAACTATTAAATCAACCTTACCTTTAGTTAACTCTAATATCTTATTAGAAGTTTCTTTTCCATATTCCTTTTTAGAAACAACATATGTAGGAACTCCAGCATTTTTAGCTCTTTCTAAACCATAAATACCTTCCTTACTTCCAATAACCATTTCAACTTTAAAAGTTTCTTGTCCATAATCTAAAATTGATTGGAGGTTTGACCCTCCACCAGATACAAGTACTGCTACTTTAAGCAAACTCCTTCACCTCCAGCTGTTACAACACCAATTTCATAAGCTTTTTCACCTAATTCATGAAGCTCTTTTATAACAGCATCAACATCTTTTTCATCAACACATAACACAAAACCAATTCCCATATTAAATGTGTTATACATATGATCTCTATTTACACCTTTGTTAATCATATCTTCAAAGATTGCTGGTAATGGATAACTATCCTTTCTTATTTCAGCAGTTAATTCTGAACCATTAAACATTCTTGGAACATTTTCAATAAATCCTCCACCTGTTATATGAGACATACCTTTAATATCAAATTTTTCAATTAAGCTTAATATTGGTTTAACGTATATCTTAGTTGGAGTAATTAATGTCTTCCAAACTTCTTCTCCATTAAATTCTTCATTTAAATCTGTATATAATTTTCTAACTAAAGAGAAACCATTTGAATGTACTCCTGAAGAAGCAATACCAATTAGCTTATCTCCTGGTTTAATATTTTTTCCGTTTATTATCTTATCTTTATCAACTATACCTACTGCAAATCCTGCAATATCATATTCTCCCTCTTTATAGAAACCTGGCATTTCTGCTGTTTCCCCACCAACTAAAGCACAATCTGACATAAGACACCCATCAGAAACACCTTTAACTAAGTCAGCAGCCACTTCTGCTTCAAGCTTTCCACATGCTATATAATCTAAAAAGAATAATGGCTTTGCTCCATGACATAAAATATCATTAACGCACATAGCTACACAGTCAATTCCAACTGTATCATATTTCTTAGTTTTAAATGCTAATTCAAGCTTAGTTCCAACACCATCTGTACCTGAAACTAAAACTGGTTTTTTATATCCTTCCGGCAATTCAACCATTCCTGCAAAGCTTCCTAGACCATTTAAAACATATTCACTCATTGTTCTTTGTGCATATTCTTTTATAAGCTTTACTGATTTATACCCCTCTTCTATATTAACTCCAGCATCTTTGTAAGTTATCATTCTAAATTCCTACCTTTCTTAGTTATGATTTTGGCTTTCGATTGGTGTTGCAACAGGATATACTCCACTGAAGCATCCTACACAATAACCTTGATTTGCATTAAAGCATTTGTACATACCATCCATAGATAAATATCCTAAAGTATCACAACCAATTATTTCTCTCATTTCTTCTATAGAATGGTTAGCTCCTATAAGATCTTTTCTATAAGGAGTATCAATTCCAAAATAACATGGATACTGAACTACTGGTGATGCTACTAAGAAGTGGACTTCTTTAGCTCCTGCTCTTCTTAATGACTCTACTAAGTGCTTTGAAGTTGTTCCCCTTACAATAGAATCATCTATAAGAATAACTCTCTTATCCTTAATATTTACCTTAAGAGGATTTAACTTAACTGCTACAGCTCTTTCCCTTACTTCTTGAGAAGGTGTAATAAATGTTCTTCCTACGTATCTGTTTTTTACAAATCCAGTATCATAAGGAACTCCTGATGCTTTAGCATATCCTATTGCTGCTGGTATACCTGAGTCTGGAACAGCAACAACTACATCAGCTTCTATTGGGAATTCTTTATATAATTGTTCTCCAGCTCTTACTCTTGATTCATGAACATCTAATCCATCTATAATAGAATCAGGTCTTGCAAAATAAATATATTCAAAGGCACAAGTTTGACATTGAGTATTTTCAGAATATCTATATGAATTAATTCCATTTTCATCAATTACTATAATTTCTCCTGGCTCAATATCCCTAACTAATTCTGCACCAATTGCATCTAAAGCACAGCTTTCAGAAGTTAAAATATAACCTTCTTCAATTTTTCCTAAAGAAAGTGGTCTTATTCCATGTGGATCTCTTACACCAATAAGCTTGTTTTCAGTTAATATAACCATTGCAAATGAGCCTCTAACAGCTTGAATAGCATCTAATACTGCTCTCTCAACACCTTTTTTGGCCCCTCTTGCAATTAAGTTAGCAATTACTTCTGAATCGATTGATGTATGGAATATATGTCCTCCATCCTCTAATAACTCTCTAATAACATCTGCATTAACTAAAGTTCCATTGTGTGCCATAGCTATTGGCCCTAACTTTGTTTGGCTTAATAATGGTTGCGCATTCTCAATTCTAGTATCACCACTTGTTGAATATCTAACATGTCCAATAGCAGCAAATCCCTTTAAGCCATTTATGTCTTCTTGAGAAAATGCTTCTGTAATAAGCCCCATTCCTTTTTTAATATTTATATCTTCACCATTTGCAACAGCTATACCTGCACTTTCTTGTCCTCTATGTTGAAGTGCATATAAACCATAGTAAGTCATTGATGCAACATCTAATGGCTTATTAGAGTAAACACCAAATACTCCACATTCATCTTTAAATTTATCATTACTTGGATCCATTATTATATTGTCTAACTTTGGATTCATACTTTTAACCCCCTTAATAAGTAAGAACTAAAAGTGAAGAGTGAATAGTTATGGTTGAAACTCCTTAGGGAGTTTCTTAAAACATATTTTTCTAAATTTAGCTTCACTGAATTTATTCCTTAACTCTTCACTATTCACTCTTCACCCTTCACTATTCTTGAATTCTCTTTAATATTTCAACATAAGCATCCTTAACATTACCAAGATCTCTTCTAAATCTATCCTTGTCTAACTTTTCTCCAGTTGTTGCATCCCAGAATCTACATGTATCTGGTGAAATTTCATCTGCTAAAACTATATCTCCGTTATATCTACCAAATTCTAATTTAAAGTCTATTAATCTTATGTTAGATTTTAAGAACATATCCTTTAAAATATCGTTAATTTTTGCTGTTAAAGAATAAATCTTTTCTAATTCTTCAAAAGTTGTTGCTCCAATAGCAACTGCATGGTAATCATTTATTAATGGATCTCCTAGAGAGTCATCTTTGTATGATAACTCAAATACTGTTGTTTTAAGTTCAGTTCCTTCTTCTAATCCTAATCTCTTAGCCATAGAACCAGCTGCAACATTTCTTACTATTACTTCTAGCGGTACTATTTCAACCTTTTTACATAATTGTTCTCTATCATTTAACTTTTCAATAAAGTGAGTTGGAATACCTTTGCTGTTTAACATTTCAAATAACATTGAAGTAATTGCATTATTTAAAACACCTTTATCTTCAATTTGACCTTTCTTTTCTCCGTTAAAAGCAGTTGCATCATCTTTGTAATAAACTATTACTTCATCAACCTTATCTGTAGCATATATTTTCTTTGCCTTACCTTCGTACATCATTTCTAATTTCTCCATTATAAATCCACTCCTTCACCATTTTCAGCAATAAATTTTTCTTTCATTTCTTTTCTATATTTAACTAATTTAGCTTTTAATTCTTTATCTCCAACTGCTAACATTTGTACTGCAAGCATTCCAGCGTTATAAGCATTATTTATTCCAACTGTTGCAACCGGAATAGATTTTGGCATTTGAACTATTGAAAATAATGCATCTAATCCTTCAATTGCTCCCTTACATGGAACTCCTATAACTGGCATTGTTGTTTGTGAAGCAATTACTCCTGGTAAGTGTGCTGCAAGTCCCGCACCTGCAATTACAACTTCACATCCTTGTGCTTCACATTCTCTTAAAGTTTCTTCTAACTTTTCTGGAACTCTGTGAGCTGATAAAACAAATGCTTTATATTCAACTCCAAATTCTTTTAAGCAGTTAGCTGCTCCTCTCATTATTTCTGTATCTGACTTAGATCCAAAAAATATTGCAACCTTCATCTTCAAATCCCCCGCGATCATTATTTTTCTACAGTCAGCATTAACTGACCGTAGATATTTATTTAATAAAATTTTGATTATCAATTAACTTCCACTAACTAAATCAACCAAGTAGGTAAGTTCAAATTACTAAATCAAAG
Source organism: uncultured Clostridium sp. (assembly GCA_900543325.1). Lineage (GTDB taxonomy): Bacteria > Bacillota > Clostridia > Clostridiales > Clostridiaceae > Clostridium. The sequence goes on from UQQU01000012.1 coordinate 30,331, forward strand.
ATTTAGATTTTCACTTAAGATTTGGAATCTTACTTAAAGTAGTTCACTCCTGATTCGAAAATCTTTTGATCAAAGTTTCCTGGTACGTTTTTATAAAGGTTATCTCCAATTCTTTCAGAGTGGCCCATCTTACCAAGTACTCTACCATCTGGGCTTGTTATACCTTCTATTCCTAACATTGATCCATTTGGATTAAATGGCATATCTAATGCTATATTTCCTTTATTATCAACATATTGAGTTGCTACTTGTCCATTTTTTACCAATTGTTTTAATAGCTTTTCTGGAGCAACAAATCTTCCTTCTCCATGTGAAATTGCTACATTGTGTATATCCCCTAGTTCAACACCACTAAACCATGGTGATTTCTTAGAAACAACCTTAGTTTGAATTATTGAACTCATATGTCTATTAATTTCGTTATATGTTAATGTAGCCATATCTTCTTCAATATCAACTATTTCACCATAAGGAACTAATCCTAGCTTAATTAACGCTTGGAAGCCGTTACAAATACCTAACATTAGTCCATCTCTATTCTTTAATAAATCCATAACAGCATCTTTAATTCTTTCATTTCTAAATACTGTTGAAATAAATTTACCTGAACCATCTGGTTCATCCCCTGCTGAGAATCCACCTGGTAACATTATTATTTGACTTTCTCTAATTTGCTTTTCTAAATTTTCAATTGATTCTACAAAGGCATCATTAGAGTAATTTCTAAATACTAAAGTTTCTGTTTCAGCTCCAGCATTTCTAAATGCTCTTTCACAATCATATTCACAGTTTGTTCCTGGGAATACTGGAATTATTACTTTTGGTTTAGCAACTTTTATAACAGGTGATTTAATATTTGATTCATTATATAGAACTTCTTTTACAGTTTCATTTTTATCAGTAGTTTTAATCTTAAATACTTTTGATAACTTTTCTTCGTAAGCTTCCTCTAAAGCATTTAATTTTAAATCTAAATCATACTCTTCACAAACTATTACTTCATCTTCAACTGTGTATCCTATTGCTTTGTAAGCGCATCCTTTAAACTCTTCATCTACATTTACATCAGACTTAACCTCTAAAACTAAACTTCCATAGTTTAGACCAAAAAGCTCTTCCTTAGTTAGATTAGAGAATTTAACCCCAATTTTATTTCCGAAAGCCATCTTAGAAAGTATTTCTGCAACACCACCAAACTTAACTGATGATGCTGATATTACTTTTCCTTCTAAAATAAGCTCATGTAACTTCTCTAAATTCTTCTTATATCCTTCAACCTTTAATGTGTAATCTTCATTTCTTTCAGCCATTAAGAAAACTAACTTTGAACCAACTTCTTTAAGTTCTGCTGAAATTATATTTTTTGCTTTTTCAACTCCAACAGCAAAAGCTACTAATGTTGGAGGAACATCCAAACTTCCAAAGCTTCCAGACATTGAGTCTTTACCACCAATTGCAGGTATTCCTAAATCCATTTGTGCTTGATATGCTCCAAGTAATGCTGCAAATGGTTTACCCCATCTTTCTGGGTTCTTTCCTAATTTTTCAAAATATTCTTGAAGAGTTAATCTTACTTTTCTATAATCTCCACCAACTGCTGCTAGTTTTGTTACTGCTTCGATTATTGAGTAATATGCCATATGATATGGACTCCATACTCCTAGGTCTGGATTAAATCCATAACTCATTATTGTTGCTTCTTTACTTTCTCCATTTAATACTGGGATCTTAGCAACCATTGCTTCTTGCTCTGTTGTTGCATCCTTACCACCATATGGCATAAGAACTGTTCCTCCACCTATAGTAGAATCGAATCTTTCAACTAATCCTTTTTGTGATGCCACATTTAATTTCTTTAAGTTATTTATCCATTCTTCTTTAACATTTATATCCCCAACTGCTAAAGGATATTCACCTGGTAATTTAACTTCTACATTTGTTATTTGTCTTGCTCCATTTGTATCTAAGAAGCTTCTCTTTAAGTTAACTATTTCCTTCCCTCTCCAATACATCCTTAATCTCTCTGTATCAGTAACTTCTGCAACAACAACTGCTTCTAAATTTTCTACTTTAGATAATTCTATAAATCTATCTACATTTTCTTTATTAACTACTACAGCCATTCTTTCTTGTGATTCAGAAATTGCGATTTCAGTTCCATCTAAACCTTCATACTTTTTAGGAACTTTATCTAAATTAATATCTAATCCTCTAGTTAATTCTCCAATTGCAACTGAAACTCCGCCAGCTCCAAAGTCATTACATCTTTTTATCATTTTAGCTATTTCGGCATTTCTAAATAATCTTTGGATTTTTCTTTCTGTTGGTGCATTACCCTTTTGAACTTCTGCTCCACATTCATTTATTGAATCTTCAGTATGTTCTTTTGATGAACCTGTAGCTCCACCAACACCATCTCTACCAGTTCTTCCTCCAAGAAGAATTACTATATCGCCGGCTTTTGGCTCTTCTCTTACTACATTTTCCTTTGGAGCTGCTGCTATAACTGCACCAACTTCCATTCTTTTTGCAACATAGTTTGGATGATAAACTTCTGAAACTTGTCCAGTTGCTAAACCAATTTGATTACCATATGAACTATAACCATGTGCTGCTCCTAAAGTAATTGTTCTTTGTGGTAATTTACCCTTAATTGTATCTTCAACTGGTACTGTTGGATCTGCTGCACCAGTAACTCTCATTGCTTGATATACATATGTTCTACCTGATAGTGGATCTCTTATAGCTCCTCCTAAACAAGTTGCTGCTCCACCGAAAGGTTCTATCTCAGTCGGGTGATTATGAGTCTCATTTTTAAACATCACTAAGTATTCTTCATTACCCTTATCTGTTTCTATGTTAACTTTTATTGAACAAGCATTTATTTCTTCAGAAACATCTAGATCATCTAGCATTCCTCTTTTTCTCATTTCTTTCATAGTAATAACTGCTATATCCATTAATGTTTCATCTCTATCCGTTTCTCCATAAACGAAATCTCTTGATTTTAAATATGCTTCATATGATTTTTGTGCTGCATTATTTAATTCACCTATTTCAAATGTTACATCTTCAATTGCCGTACTAAATGTTGTATGTCTACAGTGATCTGACCAATAAGTATCAATGACTTTTATTTCTGTAATTGTCGGTACCTTTTCTTCACTCTTAAAATAATCTCTTATCATTAATAGGTCTTCCACACTCATTGCTAATCCCAATTCCTTGTGGAATTCTTCTATTTGATTTCTATCTTTATTAACAAAATCATGAAGTACTTCTACATCGTTAGGCTCTGCTAATTTTGAAGAAAGTTCAATATTATCTATTGCTACCTCTCTAGAATCTACTGGATTTATATAATATCTTTTTATTTTGTTTACTTCATCTTCACTTAAATTACCTTTTAAAATAATTACTTTAGCTGATTTAACTTCAACTCTATCTTCAGCTCCTAATAACCCAATACATTCAGATGCTGAGTCAGCTCTTTGATCATACTGCCCTGGTAAAAACTCAACTGCAAATGCAATCTCATTTTCATTAACTGGAAGAGTTCCTTCATATAAATTATCTACTGTCTTTTCAGCAAATATTGTGTATAGAGACTTTTTATAGTACTCTTCTTTCATTTCACCTAATATATATTTATTAACTACTCTTACACCCTTAAGATTATCTATTCTTAAATTACTTTTGAAATCTTCCATAAGACTTTTAGCTTCAACATTAAAACCATTTTTCTTTTCTACAAAAATGCATTTAAACCCTAACATCATATACCTCCACATACATATTTTTCAAAACACGAACATTTTTATCTTTTTTATACTTATTCTTCGTATTAATTAAATATTACCAGTCCTTTTTATTCTTGTCAACTTTATTATTTTTTTATAATACATCTTTCGTCATATATCCGAATTTTATTTCTTTTTATTTTATTTTGATTCGCATTTCTTCTTTTTTCATTAAATTTATATTTAGTGAAAACTTTTATTGTATTAACAATACAAAAATTAGAAATACTATATAAGGTTAATTAGATTACAAATATAATTTAAGGAGTGATTTTATGAGACTTCCTAAACATATTGGAATTATTCCTGATGGTAATAGACGTTGGGCTGAAAATAATGGTCTCTCTAAGGAAAAAGGATATAATATTGGTATTAATCCAGGTCTTCTACTATTTAAAATATGTCAAAAACTCGGCATTGAAGAAATAACCTATTATGGTTTTACTACTGATAATACAAAAAGACCTACAAAACAAAAAGAGGCATTTACTAAAGCTTGCATAGATTCTGTAAAATTACTTTCTCAAGAAGATGCTGAATTGTTAGTTGTTGGTAATACAGAATCCCCTTGCTTCCCCCCTGAATTAATACCATTTACTGAAAGAAAGGTTTTCGGAAAAGGTGGATTAAAAGTAAATTTTTTAGTTAATTACGGTTGGGAGTGGGATTTAAATTTATCTAGACAAACATATAAAAAAAGAAATAATTTAGATTTGATATTACACTCAAAAGATATTTCAAGAATAGATTTAATTGTTCGTTGGGGTGGAAGAAGAAGATTAAGTGGATTTTTACCAATACAATCTGTCTATTCAGATTTTTATGTAGTTGATGATTATTGGCCAGATTTTAAGCCTCAACATATATATGATGCATTAGATTGGTATTCAGAACAAGATGTTACATTAGGTGGTTAGTATTCTAATCTAAGGATGTGATTTAATGAAAAAAGCAATTGTTATTGGTGGCGGTATAGGGGGGCTATCTATAGCCGCTAGATTATTAAATGATGGTTTTAATGTAGATTTATATGAAAAAAATAAATCATTAGGTGGAAAAATCAATTCACTTAAACATGATAATTTTAAATTCGATTTAACTGGCTCTATATTAATGATACCTAAAGATTATATTGAAATTTTTAATTACTGTAATAAAAATTATAAGGATTATTTTTCTCTTATTCCTCTTAATGATTTATATAAAGTATTTTATTATGATAATACAAATTATACTTTTTCAACTAACTTACCTTCTCTTTGTGAAACTATAAATAATATAACAAATAATAATTTAAATGATATGTATTCTTATTTTGAATTTTTATCTAGTAATTATAAACGATATTTATTAGCTGAAAAATATTTCTTAAACAGACCTTTTATAGAAAGTAAAAACTTTTTTAATTTATTAACTTTAGATAAACTTTATAAATTACATTCTCTAAGTTCTTGTTATAGAGATTGTAATAAATTTATATCTTCAAAAAAGTTAATAAATTATCTTATGTTTCAATCTATGTATGTGGGAGTTTCCCCTTTTTCATCTTCAAATATTTATAACTTAATTCCTTCTGCAACTCAATATAATGGACTTTATTATATAAAAGGAGGCATGTATTCATATATTGAAGCATTAGAAAAATTAGTTTTAGACCTTGGTGGTAAAATTCATATTTCATCACCAGTTAATGAAATTATATTTAAAAATGACACTGCAATAGGTATTAAAGTTAAGAATAAAAGAATACATAGTGATTTAGTAGTTTGTTCTAGTGATTATTCATACAGTATTAATAATTTAATAAAAAATAAATGTGTTGAAGCTGAATCTATTCCAAATTCTATTTCAAAACTTGAACATTCCTGCTCAACATTTATTTTATATTTAGCATTAGATAAAAAATTTCCTTCTCTTAATGTACATAATATTTTTATAAATAAGAACTTTAGAAAAAATATTAATTATCCTTTTAAAGGAAAACTTTCTCCAGATCCATTACTTTATATCTATTGTCCGAGTTCCATAGATAATTCACTTTGTCCTATAGGCTGTGAAACAATAAATATTATGGTGAGAGTTCCTAATTTGCTTTATAAAAACATATCTTGGAGCAATGATGACATAATTAATCTTGAAAATAAATTATTAAATATAATATGTAAAATACCTGGCTTAGAAGATATTGAATCTCATATTTTATTTAAACACACTTTAACTCCTATTGACCTAAAAAATATTTTTAATACTTATGCTGGATCTGCTTTTGGGTTAAGCCATAACTTAAATCAAAGCTTAATTTTTAGACCTCAATGTATGTTACCACATATTAAAAATTTGTATTTTACAGGAGGTTCAATACATCCTGGTAATGGTATTTCAATGGTATTGAAAAGCTCAAAAATTTGTGCTGATATTATAAAAAATAGCTCTATTAGACATTAACTCCCCTAACAGAATATTGATTTAGCCTCATAACTAATTTGTTGTGAGGCTAATTAGTTAAACATATGCTATAAGGCAAGGCTATAATCAAATAAACTACCTGAGTTTTTATAATCAGCATTAAACTTTAAATAATTAGAGCAATACCATAGCAGTGCTTGATTTAAAGTTACTACTTTTTTCTGAAGTGTTTTTTCTAACTCAGTTATACAGCCATAAGTTTGCCATGCAGTACATGGTAATAGAATGGTATCACACTCTTTATCATAATTTTTAACTATCCAGTCAAGTGCAAAATCCTTATCTTTATGTGTAATTCTATCTAGTTTTGCAATATCGGTTGGACGTTCATCACCATGGATACCAAGAACTTCATACTTTGTTTCTTTAAAAAAATCATTAAGAACTTTATTGTTCCATGATAAATATGGCGTGACAATACTAATCTTTTTAGCACCTATATTCTTTAATGCATAAAGTACAGCATTAGCAGCTGTTATTGCAGGTTTACCACTATATTTACTAATTTTATTTTCCAATTCTTTTGCATAGCCCATTCCTCTATAAAAGCTTCCAGTAGTAAAACCATATACTATAATATCTGGATTTACTGGATTTATGATTTTACAGAAAAATTCTAAAGATGAATTACCATTTATTGTATCCTCTCCAGAGGCGCTTACATTTTATTCCATACTATATAAAAAAGTGCCACAAGATAATCCCTGTGACACAATCCTACGTAACCTAAAAGGTCATTAATATTCTTTCCAGAAAGTTTGATTTTATTCTAATTATAATATAAATTCATTACTTGACATACACCATTAGAAACTATTAAAATTTAATGACAATTATTTAAAGGAGAAGATTAAATGATTATTGGAAGAGAACTACAAGATGAAAATAAATATTTAAATAAAACAATAGAAAAAATCACTGATTTACTTAACAGTTATGGTATCTCTAGTGAAAAACAAGATAAAGAAATAATAAAGCATAGAAAATTCTTATGGGATAATAGAAATGAATTAGATGAAATTGAAATAAATGAAAACTGTGGACAGGTTGCATTAAATGAACAATTACATGCAAAGAAAATTTCAAGAATTAGAACATTAGAAAAACAACTTTCTAACCCTTATTTTGCTAGACTTGACTTTAAAGAAGATGGTGAAGATTCAGAAAGCTTTTATATAGGATTATCTACTGTTGAAGATGAAGATAATTTTGATATTTTTGTATTTGACTGGCGTTCTCCTGTTGCTAATATGTTCTATGATTTTGAGGTTGGTCCTGCTTTTTATGATGCTCCAGTTAGAAGAATAGAAGGTCAGATTGAATTTACTAGACAATATAACATTAGAAATGGTGAAATAGTATTTATGCACAATTCTAATGAAAGTCTTTGTGATGAAGCATTAACATCTATGTTAAGTGGTAATGCTACTGACAAAATGAAGAACATAGTTGCTTCTATTCAAAAGGAACAAAATGATATTATTAGAAGCGATGATAGCAAAATTTTATTTATTCAAGGAGCCGCTGGTTCTGGTAAAACTTCAATTGCACTTCATAGATCTGCTTATCTTTTATATAAGCATAGAAAAAATTTAAGTGCAGATAATATTTTAATATTCAGTCCAAATGAAGTATTTGCAGAATATATTTCTGATGTATTACCTGAACTAGGAGAAAGTAATATACGTCAAACTACATTCGAACTTTATTCAAAGAAATTTTTACCTACTAATTATTTATTTGAAAATAAAAATGATCATTTAGATTATATTTATTCAAATCATATAGATTCAAATGAATTTAAATTAAGAGCTAAATCTATGGAATATAAAAATACTATTGATTTTATGAATGTTTTAAATAAATTTACTTTAGATATTCCACAACTTATAACTGATGTTAAACCTATAATAATTGAAGGTGCTCAAATAGTAAGTAGAAAATCTGTAGAAAAGACATTCTTTGAAAGATTTAAGGATATTCCTTTCTTAAATAGAATTGAAGTAGTTAAACAAAGTTTATTTTCTCAAGTTGAAAACAAGTATTTATCTTCAAAAGATAACGCTCACTTTGATTATGTAGAAGATAAGAAAACTTTCTATGATTATTGTAAAAATCAAGTTGATATTCAAGTTGATGCTATGGTTAATACTTTAGATAGTGTTGCTATTTATAAATTACTTTGGAACAACTTAGATAAATATACTAATGATGATTTATCATCAATAAAAGAAATTACTTTAAAATATTTAAATAATAATGAAGTAAAATATGAAGATATTACACCAATAATTTATATTAGATCTGCTTTAGAAGGATTCAGAAGCTACGGTAATATGAAGCATGTTCTTATAGATGAATGTCAAGATTATAGTCCTTTATTCTATGAAATAGTTAAGAAGTCATTCCCCAATGCATCTTTAACTATAATGGGAGATTTAAATCAAAGAATTGATAAACATTCAAATGTTAAAAGTAGGGATGGTATTACTAATGTTTTTAATGATATTAAAACTGTAGTATTAACTAAAAGTTATCGTTCAACTGCAAATATAACTAACTTTACAAAAGATATTTTAGATACTCATGAACCTATTGAAGCTGTTGATAGAATTGGAGATAATCCTACAATTTATTTAGTTAACAATAACTTAGATGAAAGAATTTCTGAAAAAATTATAGAAATGCAAAATAAAGGCTACAAATCAATAGCTATTATTTGTAAAAATAAAGAGAACTGCGAAAAACTTTATTCTTCATTAAAATCAATTGGAACTGATGTAAATTTAATAGTAAGTGATAAATGTGAATTTAAAGTTGGAGTTAATATAATATCATCTTATATAGCAAAAGGATTAGAGTTTGATGGTGTTATCTTAGCTGATGGTGAAAATTATTTATCTAACGAAGATAAGCATTTATTCTATACAGCTTGCACAAGGGCTTTACATGAGTTGCATATATTCACTAATACTTCTCTAGAGGATATACTACCTAAAGATTCTTCTCTTTATGAAATTGTTAATAATTAAAATATTTAAAATTAGAAAGTAGATAGATTTATTTTCCTCAAATCTATCTACTTTCCATAATAACTTAGTAATTTATAACTCTTAATTCAAAATACGCTTGTGGATGTTTACATACTGGACATACTCCTGGTGCATTTAAGCTGTCTACTATATGTCCACAGTTACGACAAATCCAAACTGACTTTGTGTTCTTAGAAAAAACTGAGCCATCTTCTATATTTTGAAGAAGCTTTAAATACCTTTCTTCATGAGCTTTTTCAATCTTCCCTATAGCTTCAAATAAATAAGCTATATCATTAAACCCCTCTTCTCTTGCCTCCTTAGCCATTCTATCATACATATCTGTCCATTCATAATTTTCTCCTGCAGCTGCTGCTTTTAGGTTTTCCTCTGTTGTCCCTATATCACCACCACATAAAATCTTAAACCATATTTTTGCATGTTCTTTTTCATTTGCAGCAGTTTCTTCAAATAAGGCTGCTATTTGTTCATACCCCTCCTTCTTAGCTTTAGATGCAAAATAAGTATACTTATTACGTGCCTGACTTTCTCCTGCAAAAGCTTCCATTAAATTTTTTTCAGTTTTTGTTCCTTTTAAATTTGCCATATTTCTATCCTCCCTATAACCTTTTTTATTCATAAGATTATATGTTTATATTTATTTCAATATAATTATGAATTTTTACTTTTATAAATTATATCATATTTTTTCTTTATTTGGAAATATTTACCTAATAAAACCTATTAAATATTAAAATAAAAAGCACTGTAGGATTTCCCACAATGCTTTCTGTTATTATTCCTTATTTCCTTTTAACATTTCTCCAATAGCAGCTATACTACCAAGTGATGATAAAGTTTCATTTGGTAAAATAAGCTTGTTAGCTGGATTATTAGCCATTTCTTTAAGAGCTTCAACTTGTTTAAGTGCTATAACTCTTTCGTCTGTTCCAGAGTTAATTATAGCTTGGTTAACTTTCATAATAGCCTCTGCTTCTGCTATAGCTATTTGTTCAATTGCTTTTGCTTTACCTTCTGCTTCAAGTAATTGTGATTCCTTTAAACCTTCTGCTCGTCTAATATTTGCTTCTTTTTCAGCTTCTGCTGCAAGGATTTTAGATTGCTTTTCACCTTCTGCTTTTTCAATTTGAGATTGTCTTAAACCTTCTGCTTGAAGAATCATAGCTCTCTTATCTCTTTCAGCCTTCATTTGCTTTTCCATTGCTTGTTGTATTTCAGCTGGTGGAATTATGTTTTTAATTTCAACTGATAGTACTTTAATACCATAAGCATCTGTAACTTCATCAATAATACCTAATAATTGTTGGTTAATACTATCTCTTCCTGCTAATACTTCATCTAATGTCATATTACCAAGAATATTTCTTATATTAGTTGTTGCTGAATAAACTATACCTGATTTATAATCTTCAATGTTATATACTGCATCTTTAGCATTTAACATCTTATAGAAGATAACGTTGTCTACTGAAATTTTAACATTATCTTTAGTAATAACTGATTGTGGTGGTACGTCCAAAATTTGTTGCTTAGTTGATACTTTTTTTCTTACAAAGTCTACACCTGGAATTACAAAGTGCCAACCTGGCTCTAAGATTCTATGGAATTGACCTAACCTTTCTACTACATATAAATAACCTGTATTTACTACTTTAATTGATGATAGCAATATTATAAATAAAACAACTAATACTGCTACTAAAAAAATCATACCTGGCATATTAATCCTCCTTTAATTTAACAATTAGCTTATTTCCTTCTATACCTGTTATAGTATATTTTTCACCTTTTTTAATTGTTTTTCCTTTATTGTAAGCAGTCCAATAAATACCACTTACTTTTATCTTTGATTTTTCTTCCATGTCTTCATCGGCAATCATTTCTTTACCAATATAAGTTTGCTCCATTGTTGGTACATGATTTACATCTGCCTTAAATTTTTTCTTTGCCCAAGGATATCCAATAGAAACAGTTGCTATACCTACAACTAAAAATGCAATAATTTGCCATGCTACCGATATACCAAGTAAAGAAAGTATTATAGCGACTATAGCTCCTAATGAGAACCACATAAAAATAAAACTACTAGTAACAATATCAATAGCAATTACTGCAATGGCAACAAGTATCCAGACAATAACCTCAACCATTAACCTTCCCCCTTTCTGTTATTATACATTCATTAATAAATACTTATAAAAGTTTAACTAATAATATGTATTATTTTTATTATATACTATTCTTTTCTATTTTTGTAGTTAAGTTACTTACCCTTATTTTTCTAACCACAATTTTATTATATTTTATTTTTAAACCTATTGCAAGTTATTTTTTATCTTTAAAAGAGTTATTTTATATCATTTAATCTGTTTCGCTATACTTTTCTTTCAAATCCATTGATTTTCTAAGCTTTTCCTTTTATTATTGATTTATATGTATTTTATTAACCTTGGAATACAATACTAAATTTATATAATATAACGAAATGGAGATGAATCTATGGACTTTATTAAAGTAGGTGCTGCTTGTCCCAAGACAAAGGTATCTGATATTAAATATAATGTTGAAAATATATGTTTTTGTATAGATGATGCATATGCTAAAGGTGTAAAATTTCTTGTTTTTCCTGAACTTTGTATTACATCTTATACATGTGGAGACTTATTTTTAACTTCTGCACTTTTAAATAAAACTTTAGATGGATTAAAAGAAATTTGTGAATACACAATTGCTAAGGACATACTTATTACTGTTGGTGCTCCATTAATCCATAATAATGTTTTATATAACTGTGGATTTATGATTTTTAATGGTAAAATTCTTGGAATTGTACCAAAATCATATATTCCTAATTATAGTGAATTCTATGAAAAAAGATGGTTTACTGAAGGTATTAATTTAATTGATGAAATTGTAACATTACCATTCCAAGAAAATATACCTTTTGGTACTAATTTAATTTTTACAAGTGGCGATTATAAATTTGCATTAGAAATTTGTGAAGATTTATGGGTTACTATACCACCTAGCTCTTATCTCTCTCTTTTAGGCGCTAATATTATTGCAAATCTATCTGCTTCTAATGAACTTGTAAGCAAAAAAGATTATAGAGTATCTTTAATTTCTAATCAAAGTGCTAGATGTATGACTTCTTATATTTATTCATCTGCTGGAGTTCATGAATCTACAACTGATCTTTTATTTAGTGGTCATTTAGTAATAAGTGAAAATGGATCTATATTAAAAGAAAATCAAAGATTCCAAAGAGAAAATGAAATAATTACCTCTTGTATAGACGTATTTAAGCTTAATTCCGAAAGACTTAAAAACTTAAGTTATAGAGATGCATCGAATATAGTACCTTTTAAAGCTAAAAATATATCATTTAAGTTTAATAATACTGAAATTAAAGATTTTGATAGATATGTTGATAAACATCCTTTTGTTCCTTCAAATGAACATGAAAGAGAAGAAAGATGTAAAGAAATATTTAATATTCAAGCTGCCGCTTTAGCTAAGCGTTTAGAACATACAGGGCTTAAAAAAGCTGTTATAGGTATTTCTGGTGGACTTGATTCAACATTAGCGCTTTTAGTTGTAGTTAAAACCTTTAAGCTTTTAGGAATTGATAATAAAAACATTATAGCAATTACTATGCCTGGCTTTGGTACAACTGATAGAACTTATAATAATGCCTTAACTTTATGTAATGAGTTAGGAACAGATTTAAGAGAAATAAATATAGTTGATGCTGCCCTTCAACACTTTAAAGATATTGGGCATGATAAAGATATACATGATGTAACTTATGAAAATGTTCAGGCTAGAGAAAGAACTCAAATTCTTATGGATTTAGCAAATAAAGAAGGAGGTCTATTAATAGGTACAGGAGATCTATCTGAATTAGCTCTTGGATGGTGTACTTATAATGGAGATCATATGAGTATGTACTCTGTAAATCCTTCAATTCCAAAAACGCTTGTTAGATATTTAGTTAGATATGTTGCTGAAAAAGAATCTAATAAAGAAGTATCTCATACACTATTAGATATATTAGATACTCCTGTTAGCCCTGAACTTCTTCCAAAGAGTGATAATGGTGATATAGTTCAAAAAACAGAAGATATTGTAGGACCTTACGAGCTTCATGATTTCTTCCTTTATCACTTTATAAAGCATGGTTCATCTAAAGAAAGAATATTACTTTTAGCTCAAGCAGCATTTAAAGATGATTATTCTAAAGAAGAAATTGAAAAATGGCTTGATAAGTTTATTTATAGATTCTTTACTCAACAATTTAAAAGAAGTGCTTTACCTGATGGACCTAAAGTTGGTTCAATCTCTCTTAGTCCACGCGGAGATTGGAGAATGCCTTCTGATGCATCATTTAATTCCTTTAAATAAACTTCTGAAATTTAAATTATTTAATTTAAGTTACTTGTTTAATAACTAGGATAATTAATTTCTTTTAAAATAAGAAGAGTGAATTTTATTATTCACTCTTCTTTACTAATTCAATTCCAATTTCCTTATATTCATCCGCCTTATATGTTAATAAATACACATTATCTTTTAAAAGTTCTCCTCCAAAGGATTCCATCCCTTCAGTTGTTAACTCAATATTTTCTAAAACCTCTTCATTATTATTTAAAGAAACTATATTTAATCCCTCATATTTGTCTGCATCTGACGAAATTAATATAACAAATTCATTATTATTTTCTTCAGATAACTCTAACATAGCTACAGAGTTATTTCCTTTTATTATCTTATCTAAATTTAATACTTTATGACTTCCTAAATTAAAACACTCTTTATATTTTGCAATTGCATATTGATTTTCTCCACTATCTTTGATGCAGAAAAATCCTAAATATGACCCATTAATTTCTTTTATTGATAATTCTTCAACTTTTCCCTTATAATTTTTCCCATCATCAATTCCTATTATTCCTTCAATTTGTTCTACTATATAATTTTCTGTAGTATATGTATAAAATTTAAATCCCTTATTATATAAATTTAACACTATAGCTCCTATTATCAGTATTAAAATAATTATAATTACAAGTAATATTGATTTTGTCTTTTTTCTCATCTTATCCCCTCCATACCTTCTCTTTATTTTTACTTATTCTACATTTTTCTTAAAATCCCTTTAAATACCTATAAATAAAATTTTAAAAAATAGAGAAGTCAATATATAAATATTAACTTCTCTATTTTTATTACTTTCTAACTTCTTTTAATTTATTTTCTACCATTTCAATTAATTTCTTTTTATCTTCTTCATTATTAACTACATCCATAACATTCATATCTATAACTAAAACTTCAGATGCATTATAATGATTATTAACCCAATTATCATATCCTTCCCATAAGAAATGATAATACTCTCTTAAACTATCATCAATTTCAAACTCTCTTCCTCTAAGATTGATTCTATTAATTACAGTTTCAAAAGAGCCCTTAAGATATATCATAATATCTGGCGCCTTTTTAGGAAGTGATTCTAGCTCTTCCATCATATTGCTTAATAAATTTTCATATATATTCATTTCTAACTCAGATATTCTACCAAGCTCCATATTCTTCTTAGCAAAATACCAATCTTCATATATTGATCTATCTAAAACATTATTATCATTAACTAATGCTTCCTTAATACTTTTAAATCTCGTATTTAAGAAATATAATTGTAATAAGAATGGATATCTCTTTCTTTGTATCTCTTCTTCAGACTCACTGTAAAATAAGGGTAAAAGTGGATTATCATCAACTGATTCATAAAAGACCCCTGAATTAAAGTGCTCTCCTAAAATTTTTGCTACTGAACTTTTACCTAAACCTATCATTCCACCAACAACTAACAACATACTTCACCTATCCTTTATTATTCATCCTTAGTGCTAATTTATGATACATTGTATTTATATTTAAATCAAGTCTTGACAATATTTAAAGAAAAAAATAAGATATGCTATTTATAACAACATATCTTATTTTATATAATCTATTTATTTTTCAGGATATCTATATACCTTACAGCACTTAATGCTGCTATATTTCCTTCTCCTGCTGATTTTATATATTGATATGGCTTACCTACACAATCTCCAGCTGCAAAGCATCCAGGAATATTGCATTTCATTTCTCTATCCACATTAATATGCCCATCAACAATTTCAAGCCCCGGAACTAATTGTCCTGGTGAAATACTATCCTTAAGAACAAATACTCCATCTGTTTCTAATTCTAAGCCTTCAAGTTTTAATGAAGAAACTTTAGTATCCCCAACTATTTCTAATGGCTTCTTATCAACAACTTCTATATTATCTCTAACTTCATATTCACCTTTGTACATAGGTATATAGTAAACTTTTCCTGCAAGTTCACTTACATAATTTGCTTCCTCTTCAGCTTCTTTGTTATATCCTACTATTGAAACTGTTTTTCCTTTATAAAGAGGAGCATCGCAAGTCGCACAATATCCTACACCTTTACCTAGTAATTCTAGTTCACCTTTAATAGGTTTAGTATATTCCATCCCAGTAGCTAAAATTACAGCTGTAGCCTCATACATTTTATCATTTACCATCAAAGTGAAATAATCACCCATGGCATAGATATTATTTACTCTTTCCTCTGTAATTTGTATTCCCATCTTATCTATATGCTCTGCAAACTTTTCTTTTACTTGTGCTCCATTCATTCCATAAAACCCTAAATAGTTGTTTATTTTAGGAGCCTTAACTATCTTATTACTTAAATCCTTATTTCCAAAGATAATGAACTTTTTATTTCTTATTTTTGCATTTAGAGCAGCCGATAATCCTGCTGGACCGCTACCTACTATGGCTAAATCATATCTTTCCATAGTATTCCTCTCTTATAAGTGCTTTTCAACTGCAGCTTTTAATTGAGGCTTTGGCATAAATCCAACTAATGTATCGATAGGTTCTCCATTTCTAAATACCATTATTGTTGGAATACTTGCAACTCTATATTTTCCTGCTAAATTAGGACATTCATCTACATTAACTTTTGTAAATTTAGCATTTGTTAACTCTCCTGCAACTTCTTCATAGATAGGACCTATCATCTTACAAGGACCACACCATTCTGCCCAGAAATCTACTATACTAATACCATCAAAATTAATAACTTCTGAATTAAATTCATTTTCTTTTAAATGTTGAACCATTATAATTCCTCCTACTCCCTCTTAGGGGGCTATTAATATTATTTGTTTTATTGTACAGCGATAATTATTATTAGTCAATAATTTTATGCTTATATTTAGTTTACCCTTTTTTTCTGTAAAAATTCTGTGATAAATTACTTAATTAACTTTTGCATATCTATTTAATTCATCATAAATTCCACCTTTTTTAATAAGCTCTTTATGACTTCCTCTTTCTTCTATCCCTTTATCAGTTAATACTATTATTTCATCTGCATTCTTTATTGTAGATAATCTATGTGCAACAACTATTGTTGTTCTATCCTTGCAAAGTTCTTCTAGTGATTGTTGAATTAAATATTCAGTTACATTATCTAAAGCTGATGTAGCTTCATCTAGAATTAGAATTGGTGGATTCTTTAAAAAGACTCTAGCAATTGATATTCTTTGTTTTTGACCGCCTGATAATTTTATTCCTCTCTCCCCAATATATGTATCATAACCATCTTTTAATCCCATTATAAATTCATGAATATTAGCCTTTTTCGCCGCCTCAATAACCTCTTTATCACTTGCATCTTGCTTTCCGTATTTAATATTTTCTTTTATTGTTCCTGTATATAAAAATACTTCTTGTTGAACTATTCCAATATTTTTTCTTAAAGAATCTAATTTAATATCATATACGCTTTTTCCATCTATTTTTATATCACCTTTGTCCACATCATAAAATCTAGGTATTAAATTACAAAATGTAGTTTTTCCACCTCCTGATGGTCCTACTAATGCTAACATTTTTCCTTTTTCTATAGATAATGTAATGTTATCTAATACTTTTTCATTTTCATAACTAAAACATACATTTTCAAAGTTTATATGCCCTTCTACTTTTTCTAATTCTATGGCATCATTTTTTTCTTTTTCTTCTTCAACATTCATAATCTCTATAAATCTTTTAAATCCAGTCATTCCATTTTGGTATTGCTCTACAAAATTAATAAGCTTTTTAATTGGATCTGTAAATAATTTTACATATAGCATATAAGCTAAAAAATCACCTAAGTTAATAGTATTATAATAAGTAAATATTCCTCCTGCTATTAAAACAACATAATCTAATATATCTACTCCAAAGTTAACCCCTGCAAAATATTCTGCCATAACTTTATATGAATGTTTTCTTACTTCTTTAAACTTATTATTTCCTTTATTAAATTTTTCATTTTCATATTCTTCTGCAACAAATGCCTTAGATATTCTTATACCTGCAATTGAGTTTTCTAATGTTGAATTTATTGCTGATGTATGTACTCTTGTTTCCATAAAGCATTTATTCATCTTTTTTCTCTTTTTTAAAGTAAATATTACTATAAATGGAACAAAGGCAAATATTAAAATTGTAAGAGGTAAATTTATAGTTGATAATATTATAAATGAACCTAAAAACATTATTATTGAAATAAATAAATCCTCTGGTCCATGGTGAGCAAGCTCAGATATATCCATTAAATCATTTATCATTCTGCTCATTAAATCTCCAGTTTTTGTATTATCAAAATATGAATTTGGTAATTTTTCAAGATGCTTAAACATATCTCTTCTCATATCACCCTGCATTCCAACTCCAACAAGATGTCCAAAATATTGCATAAAATAGCAACATCCAGCTTTAACTAAATATAAAACCATTAGAATAACTGCAAATATTCCTATAACCTTTATTTCTTTATTAGGTATAGCATCATTAACTAAAGCCCTTGTCATCATTGGGTATATTAAATTACATAAAGTTGCTATAGTAGCAACTATTAAATCTGTAAAAAATAATCCTCTATAAGGCTTATAATATGAAATAAATTTCTTAATCATATAATCTCTCCTTTTTATTTAACACATAAAAGAAGAACAAGGTTTTATTTATTCCTTGTTCTTCTTTTGCTTTATTTATTAATAAGTATCTCTATCAGAATTATGAATATCTAATACTCCAGCTTCTTCATCAGAAATTGGAACTAAAATAGTACTTAGTAATTTTTCTTCTTTTCTAGCATAAAAATATGAGTCACTACCTACTCTAAGCTTTTTAGTATATTGATTCTTTTCAATTTTATACCTCTTATTATCATAAGATTTACCTATAAAGTACTTTGCCGTTTCCCTTTTAATAATTACTCTATAAAGCATTAAATATCCCCTTTAATTTTATCATTAGTTTTACAATGATTATTCATTTAAGCTTCAAAATAATCATTTAATATCATTTTATCTTCATCATTAAAAATATAATCTTCAAGATTTCTTTGTCCAATCCATTTTATACTATTTATACTTTTATGACAAGTAATATATTCTTTTATGCATCCTGTAAAAACTTTTAATTTTTCTTCACCTTCTAAATTATATTCTTTAAAAGGTTTTAAATCAAATATTGTGCATTTTATATCTTTATCAACTGCCTTAGAAATGCATTTTTCTTCTGTTTCTTTTCCCTTTATCTCTTTTCCAAATGTTCCCCATTTTCTTTCATTTCTTTTTCCTCTTTCTGCAATTAATACATTTCCAAAATCATCATAAATAATAATTGAACATCTTGTAATCATCCCCATATTTACCTCCAATTAGCACTTAATTCTTAATGAATTTATCTATTATTATAATTATAATCCCTTTTTGTTGAATTTAAAACATTATTTTCTCTTTTATTACAAATTTATTTATATTTTTCAGTAAAATTTATCTATTTAGCAATGTATATACCATACAAAATTTGTTAATAATTAAGATGAGGTGATTTTTATGAATTTTATCAAATATTTACCACTTATTATATTATTATTTTTCACATTAAAATTTTTAATTTCATATATAGAAAAATCTACTATTTCCCTAGATCAAAAAATAATGGAAAAACAAATTGAACTTGGAATATTATCTATAAAAGATATTCAAAAAAATAATTACAATACATTTATTAAAGTTATCAATCTATATTTTGATATATTAGGATTTAAAGACAAAGTAACACTACCTAACGAATATAGTAATCTAACTAATTTTAAAGCATCATTAAATAATGAAGATATATTTATTAGTTGCATTCAAAATGATCTACTAGGAAATACACCTGCAGATGAAGATAAGTGGGAATTAACTGGCCGACCTGATGTTCAAAGCTTTTTAGCTAGAATGTTCATTAATGATTGTAAAAAAGGAATTATCATAACTAATAGTAGTTTTTCTACTCAAGCTATAGAATTCATTAATGATTTTAATAATAAAAATCAAGAAAAAGAAATTAAGCTTATAGATGGTTATGATCTTACAAAAACAATAAGAAATCATAAATGCTATATTATGAAAGAAGGTCTAATGAATGAAGTTAAATACAATATATAGCTACTTTATAATAATACTATTTGCTCCTTTAATAGGTAAATTAATTAATAAAATTATTATATACTATAAATCATATAAAGGTTTTGAAAAAGATACTCATCTTTATAATATAGTTCACAAATTAACTCCTCATGAATTTGAAATTTGGTGTAGCGAATATTTATCCAAATTGGGATTTACTAATATAATTCTTCTTCCTATTGGTCCTGATGGTGGAAAAGATATTATTTGTGAAAAGGATTCAGAAAAATATTATGTAGAATGCAAAAGATTTTCTAGTGATAACCCTATATCACCATTTCATATTGAAAAATTGTTAGGATCTATGATTGCAGATAACATAAATAACGGAATAATTATAACCACAGGTACTATATCTGATGATTCACAATCTATTTTAAATAAAATAAATAAATCCTATAATATTCAAGTAATAAGTTCTAAGGAATTAGATATTCCATACATCGAATATATACTTAAAAGCAATATTTAATTAGCTATCTCATTTTCCTCTCAATATATTAGGGATGTGTCATTCTTAATGCACATCCCCATAAATTTATCTTAAATTAACATTATCTAATAATTACTACTACTTTCAAAATTCCAACAATTATTTATACTAACAAATAAGTAAATTAGTCATTTTTTGTAATAAAATACAATTCCATTCTATCTACTATAATGATATAATAGAAAAAAATTTTATAAATGACTAAGGAGAATTTATGTATACTAATTATATTTTTGATTTATATGGAACATTAATTGATATTAATACTGATGAAGAAAGCACAGAATTTTGGTACAAGCTATCATTATTTTACTCTTTTAAAGGTGCCTTATATACTGCTGAAGAATTAAAAGAATCATATATAACTTTAGTTAAGTCTCATTTAGATAATCTAACTGATACAAACTATCCCGACTTTCCACTGGAAGATGTATTTTCTAAGCTTTATACAAATAAAAATATTATTCCTTCTGATGAGTTAATAATTGATACTGCACATTTCTTTAGAACTTCATCTATAAAGTATATAAAATTATATGATAATGTAATTAACTTATTAGAATTGTTAAAGAAAAAAGGGAAAAAAATATATTTATTATCAAACGCTCAGAGAATATTTACACTTTATGAAATGAGATTGTTAGGAATTGAAAAATATTTTGATGATATTTTATTTTCTGCTGACTATAAAGTATGCAAACCAGATGAGAATTTTTATACTACTTTAATTAATAAACATAATTTAAATATAAAAAATAGCATTATGATTGGAAATGACTATATATGTGATATAGAAGGTGCTTCAAATGTTGGATTAGACTCATTATATCTTCATTCTAATCTTTCACCTGAAATCAAAGGAAAACTTAAAAGCACATACTCAATTATGGAGATGGACATCTCTAAAATCTATGAACTTATTAACTAAATTATTCGTTAAAGCTTGAATGCCGTGATGCCGAAAAATTGATTATATAATCTCCAGGAAGGAATATAATTTCACTAAGAATTTAT
>UQQU01000013.1 GCA_900543325.1 uncultured Clostridium sp.
GCACTTGCCTTGCACGCAAGGGGTCAAGGGTTCGAATCCCTTTACCTCCACCAAAAGCTACGATATAAATCGTAGCTTTTTTTGCTTTATAAAATTTTAAATAATTAAGTTAATTTAGAATTATAACTAAATAAAATGGATTTTTATATTTTTAATTTATTTATAATAGTGGTATTATAAATATGAATGTGTATTACAATATATGTTAAAGAACAAGGTGATAATTAGATGTCTTTATATAGAGTAAAGCAATTTATTTGGGCAGTAAAATCATTGTCTGAAGATATTGATACTGAATATGTAAATAAATTTTTAAATAAAAAAGAAAGAAAATTATTTAATAAGTTAAAAAAAACAGATAAACAACATTGTATTAGAGTTAGTAAAGATGCTGTACATTTATCAAAAGGAAGAAATATAAATTTAAATAGAGTTGCTAAAGTAGGATTATTACATGATATAGGAAAATGTGAATATGGACTTAATATTATTGAAAAGTCTGTACTGGTAATATTAAATAAAATGACTAAAGGAAAGTTAAAAAAATATGATGGAATTAAAGCAGTTGATTCTTATTATAATCATGCGGAAAAGGGCGCAAATTTATTAAAGCATTTTAATACCTATGATAAAGAATTTTTAGATACTGTTAGGTACCATCATAGCAATAAAATACAAGGAAATAAACTATTAGATATAATAAAGGAAAGTGACAATAGAAATTAAGTTGTGGGGTGAATTATGAAGGCTGATGAAAGAAGAAATAGCATTATGGAGATGTTAATGAGAGAGAAAAAAGCTATTAAAGGAACAACATTAGCTGAAAGCTTTAATGTAACCAGACAAATAATAGTTAAGGATATAGCTATTTTAAGAGCTAAAGGAAATAATATAATAGCAACTCCAGATGGATATATGATTAATGATGATAATAGCAATAGAGTAAAATCAGTTATTGCAGTAAGTCATAATGATGAAGACGTTATTAAGGAACTTGAGATAGTTGTTAAATATGGTGGAATAATAGAAGATGTAATAGTAGAACATCCTTTATACGGAGAGATAAAAGGGATATTAATGATAAAAAATCTTAATGATTTAAATAAGTTTAAAAATTCATTAAAACAAATAAATGCGAAACCATTATCAATATTAACTAATGGAGTACATCTTCATACTATTTCTGCTGACTCTGTTGAAAATATGGAGTTAATAAAAGAAGAGTTAAAAGAAAATGGTTTTATTTTATAAATTAGGGGAATTGAATTATGGATTATGATGTTTTAGTTTTAGGTGGTGGCATAATTGGATGTGCTGTTGCCTATGAATTATCTAAATATAATTTAAATATAGCTGTAATTGAAAAAGAATTTGATATAGCAGATGATATTTCATTTGTTAATACTTCTATAGTATATGATGGTTCAGAGACATCTAATAATGTAATGGCTGGATTAGAGTATATAGGAAATATACTATTAGAAGATTTATGTGAGAAGTTTAATGTTCCTTTTAAAAGAATAGGATCATTAAGGGTAGTTAATGATGATAATGGTGTAATTAAATTAAAAGAGATGTATGAAAGAGCTATAAGGCGTGGAATTGATGGGGTATATTTAATAGAACCAGATGAAGTGTATGAAATAGAGCCTCATATTAATGCTGAAGTAAAAAAAGGATTATACTCTCAAAATGTTGCCATAGTTGCTCCTTACGATTTAGCAATTGCATATGCTGAGGTTGCTTTTGATAATGGAGTTAATTTTAGATTAGAAGAAGAAGTTTTAACTATTCAAAATGTTACAAAAGGATTTAGAGTTGTAACTAACAAGAATAAATTCTCTTGTAAGGTTGTTATAAATACAATTGCAAATGAAATATATATAAATGAAAAAGGTGTAGTTGAAGAAAAAGAATCTGGTGATGGAGTAAATTCTTTCAAAAATATGAGTTATATTTTACTTGATGATAATTATGAAAATAAATTAGAAAGAATTGTTACAAAGACTTTTGATAAAGATACTTTTGTTGTTTCCACTCCAGTTTTAAATGGGGGTTCTCTTATTGGAATAAAAAGTATTGAAAAAACTAGTTTAGATGATAATTTACGATATGCATCTAAATTATTAAAGGGATTAAATAAAAGTAATATAAATAATCTATTTAGGGAAAGTTATGATAAAGATTCTATTGTAGTAGATGATGAAAAAATAGATAAGGGTTATATTAGTGTAATAGGAACTCATTATGGAAAAGTTACATTAGCACCGGCTATAGCAAAAATGTTATGTGATACTATTAGCAGTAATTTAAATTGTAAATTAAAAAAGAACTTCATTGATAAAAGAAGAGAATTCTATAGATTTAGAGAAATGGATAGAAGTGAGATTAATGAAGTTATTAAATTAGATAAGCGCTATGGAAAGATAGTATGTATGTGTAATAATGTTTCAGAAGGAGAAATTGTTGATTCTATTAGAAGACCTTTAGGGGCAAGAACTGTTAAAGGCGTTAAGAGAAGAACTGGAGCTGGATTTGGAAATTGTCATGGAGCTTACTGTAATGAAAAAATAGTACAAATATTATCTAGAGAGCTAGATAGAAAAATTACTGATATAGTAGATGATTCAAAAAATTCAAACATAGTTTCGGGCAGAATTAAAGAATTTAAAGATATATAATAGGAGTAATAAAGTATGGGGAAAAAGGATATTTTCACTTCTGTAGTTAGAGTTAAAGGGAGTGATAGGTTTAAGGTTGTTCCTGTTAAAAGTAGTGATGAAGTTGATAAGGAATTATGGATAGAAATGTCTAAAGTTGTTAGTAGATTATATGTAAGTATTCCTATAAAAATGGGAAGTATTATATGTAAGAATATATTAAATAGTGGTGTTGATATAATTTGTACCAGAGATATTGAAAACAAGTAATTATTAACTTTATTTTTATGATATAAGTTTATTTTTTCTTTAATATCTTTATGAAAATAGACTTTTAAATGTATTGACAAAAAGTAGGAGATTATAATATATTAATTATATTAATAACATAAATATTTAAGTAAACCGTTGAAAAGGCTAGTAGTAAGATTATTGTTTAAAGAGAGTCAGTGGTTGGTGTAAACTGATATCAATATTTTATGAATCCACCTTGGAGGGACTGTGATGAGCAGTACGGATAAACCCGTTAGTTTATAAAAGAGTGGATAGTAAAAATTATTTATTATCAATTAGGGTGGCAACACGGAGTTCTTCGTCCCTTATGTGGGAAGAAGGCTCCTTTTTTATTCCAGAAAAAACTTATAATAAAACATATATGGAGGATATTATGTTAGATTTAAAATTTTTAAGAGAAAATCCAGAAATAGTTAAACAAAATATTAAAAATAAGTTCCAAGATCAAAAACTTCCTTTAGTTGATGAAGTAATTGCTTTAGATGTTGAAAGCAGGGCTACACAACAAGAAGCAGATTCATTAAGATCAAATAGAAAAACAATTTCTAAGCAAATTGGTGCATTAATGGGTCAAGGGAAAAGAGAAGAGGCAGAAGAGTTAAAAGCAAAAGTTAATGAACAAGCAGCTCGTCTTGCTGAATTAGAAGCTAAAGAAAGCGAACTTGAAGAAAAAATAAGAAACATAATGTTAGTTATACCTAATATTATTGATCCAAGCGTTCCAATAGGAAAAGATGATAGTGAAAATGTAGAAGTTGAAAAATTCGGTGAACCTGTAGTTCCAGAATTCGAAGTTCCATATCATACAGAAATAATGGAAAAGTTAAACGGAATTGATTTAGATGGTGCTAGAAAAGTTGCTGGTAATGGATTCTATTACTTAATGGGTAACATAGCAAGATTACAATCAGGAATACTTTCTTATGCTAGAGATTTCATGATTAATAAAGGATTCACTTACTGTATTCCACCATTCATGATTCGTAGTGAAGTAGTTACTGGTGTTATGAGCTTTGCTGAAATGGAATCTATGATGTATAAAATAGAAGGTGAAGATTTATACCTAATAGGTACAAGTGAACACTCTATGATAGGTAAATTCATTGATACTATATTAAAGGAAGAAAGCCTTCCTCAAACTTTAACTAGTTATTCACCATGCTTCAGAAAAGAAAAAGGAGCTCACGGAATAGAAGAAAGAGGTGTTTACAGAATACATCAATTCGAAAAGCAAGAAATGATAGTAGTTTGTAAGCCAGAAGAAAGTAAAGAATGGTTTGAAAAGCTATGGAAGTATACTGTTGAATTATTCCGTTCTTTAGATATTCCAGTTAGAACTTTAGAATGTTGTTCAGGAGATTTAGCTGACCTTAAAGTTAAATCTATTGACGTTGAAGCTTGGTCTCCAAGACAAAAGAAATACTTCGAAGTTGGAAGCTGCTCAAATTTAGGAGATGCTCAAGCTAGAAGATTAAAGATTCGTGTAAATGGAGAAAAAGGTAAATACTTTGCTCACACATTAAACAATACAGTTGTTGCTCCACCTAGAATGTTAATTGCATTCTTAGAAAATAACTTAAATGAAGATGGTTCTATTAATATTCCAGAAGCTTTAAGACCTTATATGGGTGGAATGGATGTTATAAGATAGTTTAGAAAAACATATATTAAAAATAATAAACATTTATAAAATAACCTATAGAATAAATTATTAAAAAATTTATTCTATAGGTTATTTATTTGATTAAATACTTAAAAAGGAGTCTAAAATTTTAATATTTTTATAAAAATATATTAAAAATATTATTTTATAAAAATATTAAATAATAAATACAAAAAAATATTGCAAAATATAGCTGTTAATAAATAAATAACACGAAAAAAAAAAAAAAAATAAAGCTATATACAAAATACTACAAATATACAATAAATTTTATTTTATAATATATATTGTGAGCATGTTCATATACATAAGAAGATTATATAGAGTATTTTGTAATACTCTATATAATCTGTAATTTTTAATTTTAAGAGGTGATGGAATAATTAATGAAAAAACAATCAACTAAACAGGTAAAAAATAAAATTGTTAATTATATAAAGATAATAATGATATTATTACTTAATATTTATTTGATTTATCAGTCATATTGCTATAGTATTCATAAAGATTCTTTATACTTTTTACAGGCTACTCAACAAATTAGTATATTTATATTTATATTTTTTATTTTTATTTCATATGAAAAATTATCTTATTTTAAGCGTAAAAATATTGAAGAATTAATTTTTTATAATTATAAAGCAAAAAGTAAATTTTACTTATCTAATATATATAGTTTACTTATTACAGCAATCATAATTTTTGCAAATATATTAATCTTTAATATAGTTATTTATTATATAAGTAATGTTAATTTTAATAAATTTTTATATCATATATTAGAAAATAATATTTTAAATATATTATTTACATCGGTATTAGCAATTTTTATTGGGATAGTTATATCATTCATAGATAAGAGAATTAAAGCTTATACACTATTTATATTAATAATATTTTTAGTTAGTCCAGTAATGGAGTACATAAGTTTTCCATTAATACAAATATATAATTTAGATATTTACAATTTTACTGATTATTTTCAAATATTAATACCAGATACAAATTATGTAGCGGAATGGTTATACGGATTATCGATTGACTCTAAAAGATGGTTAATAGTTTGTATGTGGACATGCATATGTATATTCATATTTATAAATAAGATAAGTAATAAAAAAAATATTATCTTTAAAGGTTGTTTTATATCTTTGATAATATTTATGGGAGTAATAGGTATTTCTATTATTAATTCAGGAGAAAGATTATGTTTGGATTATAGAACTACAGCTTTTGCAAAATATGATCAAAGATATTATCAATTGGAGAAAGATTATAAAGAAGTAAATGAAAAGAATGCTGATTTTAGTATAGATAAATATAATATGAATTTAAAGATAAATAAGGAATTAAATGCAGAGGTAGAAGTCTATTTAACGAGTGAGAAAAAAATAGATATTTATGACTTTACTTTATATAGATCATACGAAATAGAAAGTATAGTAGATAAGGATGGTAATGAATTGGAATATATTAGGAATGGGGATTATTTTAGTGTAATTAATAATAGGAATGAAAATATAGAATATATAAAAATAAAATATTCTGGTTTTGCACCATCTTATTATAGTAATAAAGAAGCAGCATATTTGCCAGCATATTTTCCATATTATCCAATAGAGGGATGTATACGTATATTTAATTCATTAAACATATATGAAAGTGAAAGAAATTTAGAAAAGAAACAATTTGATGTTAATGTAGAGTCGAATCTAGAATTATATTCAAATTTGGATAAAAGTGAAAATAGATTTACTGGTATAAGTGAAGGTTTAACATTGATTGGGGGATTAGTTGAAGAGGTAAAACTTGATGGAGTAGATATTATAAAATCTCCACTTAACAATAATTTAAATAATATTAATTATGACTACTTAAATGAGTTACAAAAGGCATTTGATGAAATAAGTTGGATTTTTGGAGATGGAGTTACACCGCAAATATTAAACAAAAAAATAATACAAATACCAGAACTAAATTCTGTATATACAAAATTTATAGAAACAAGCTATTCAGATCACTTATTTTTATATTTTAATGATGATCCTAAGAATATTATAAGAGATTATTTTTGGTGCAGTGACTTAGGTGGAGAAGGTAAAGAAAATACTAGAGAATTATTTTTATGGTATATAGATAATATATTATATGAAAGTAATGATATAAATGAATACTTATGTGAAGATAAGGAGTTTGAGAATTTAGTAAAAGAAAAGGAAAAACTATATGATAAAAAAGAATTTATCTCAATTATATATGGGTATTTAAAAGGCAAAAATAATATGCAAAATGAAATTCAATTTTTTAACTCATTATAAAGGAGATGATAGGATGATAGAAATTAAGTCATTAAGTAAAAAATATAAGAAAAAATTAGTTTTAAATAATATTAATTTAAAAATTAGTAATGGAGTTTATGGGTTATTAGGGCCTAATGGAGCAGGTAAGACTACATTTATGAGATGCTTAGTCAATTTAATTAATTTTGATAATGGACAGATAATTATACAGGGTAAAAACATTGAAAAAGATAAAAGTTATCTTAAGCAAATGGGATACGTACCACAAAAATTTGGCTTGTTTGAAGAATTTACTGTATATGAAGTTATGGAATATTTTTATGCATTAAAAAATATTTCTAAAAAATCTATTAAAGATGATATAGAGAGTATATTAAATTTAGTTAATTTAGAAAATAAAAAGAATGATAAAATTAAAACTTTATCAGGTGGAATGGTTAGAAGAGTAGGAATAGCACAAGCGTTAATAAATAATCCTAGAGTAATTATATTTGATGAACCAACAGTAGGACTAGATCCAGAAGAAAGAATAAGATTTAAAAATATAGTTTCTAAAATTAAAGAAAATAAAATTATAATAATTTCAACTCATATAGTTGAAGATGTAGAAGCTGTTTGTGATAATATAATTATTATGAATAAGGGTAATATTTTAAGTGTTAAAAGTAGTGAAGATACAAGGAATATTGCTTTAGATAAAGTTTATGATCTTGATGAAGAGGAGATAAAATTATTAACTAATAAATATGAAATAGTAAAGATATATGAAGAAAGCTCAAATAAGAGATATAGAATATTAACTCGAGAAAAATTAAATAGTAAAATAGTAAAGCCAACTATTGAGGATGGATATTTATGTATGATAAAAGAAATTTAGAAGTAGATTTTAAAATTACTTATTTAGATTTAAAGAACTTGGGGAAATACTACTTTTTACCTATTATTATCATGTTTATTGTAGTTCCGACATTACTTATATTAAAGTATTTAGCAGTAAAAGACATAAAAATTTTAACAACAGATATGATAGCATATACTGAATTATTTTCTGCTATTTCATCTATATGGTGGATAATGATGATTTCTAGACAATATATAGAGGTTGATGGAAATGAAATATTATATGTGTATAAAAAAATGAGAATTGGACAAGTATTAATATTATTTCTTTGGTATATAGTAAATATATCAATATTATTTTTAGGGTATTCATTTTTTTTTGAAAATATATTATCTGAATATATTAAAATATTAATACAAAGCTTATTTTTTATTAGTATAAGCTATATGTTAGTGTATACTTTTAAACTAGTATCAATACCTATGATGATTATTTTGGGATATATAATTTCTTTTTCTTTGTTTTTTAAAGATAAAATTAATTATATAAATATATTTACTATACAAGAGGTAACTAATTCACAAATAGTATCAAATAAATATTTAATTTTATTAATAATATCAATATTTATACTTTTTATTGGTATGTATAAGAATTATAAATATTTGAATTAAAAAATGTAATAAAATGGAGCTCTCACAAGATGATAGCTTCATTTTTATTATATTAGGGGCATAATGTGAGAATTGTTTAAGATTATTAAATAAAATAGTAAACAATATTATATTGACAAAATTTAGAAATATGATAAATTTAATATGGGTGGTATTTTAATTAAACCGCACCTTATATATTTGAAAATTTAAAGATTAAAAGAAATAGCTCATATCAATTTTGAATGGGACTTGTTAGTATCACACTCTTTTGGAGGTGATAATTATAAAATTTGGATTTATTGGAGCAGGAAAAGTAGGCTTTTCCTTAGGAAAATATCTAAAAGAAAATAATATAGATGTAAGTGGCTATTATAGTAAATCACAGCATTCATCTAAAGAAGCTGCAACTTTTACAAATACGCAACAATATACTAATTTAGAAGATTTAATAAAAAATAGTGATGCTATATTCATTACAACACCTGATAATCAAATTGCAGATGTATGGAATGAAATAAAAAAGTTACCTATTAAAGAAAAATTAATTTGCCATTGTAGTGGCTCTATTTCTTCAGAAGTCTTTTCAAATATAAATAATCATGGTGCATATGGTTATTCTATTCATCCAATGTTCGCTATCTCGGACAAATATAATTCTTACAAAGATTTATCTCAAGCATTTATTACAATTGAAGGTCATAAAAAACATCTTGAATATTTAAAGATGTTATTTTTACACTTAGGAAATGATGTAGCAATTATTAATAAAAAGAATAAGATTTTATATCATGCAGCATCAGTAACAGTCAGTAACTTAGTATTAGGATTAATTAATAATGGAGTTAATTATCTAGAAGAATGTGGATTTACAAAGGAAATGGCTATAAAAGCTTTATATCCACTAATTGAAAATAACTTAAGAAATATTAAGGAAAGAGGTGCAGTTAATAGTTTGACTGGACCTATAGAACGAGGAGATTTAAGTACTGTTATTAATCATTTAAATGTAATACGTGAAGAAGATAAAGAATTATATAGGTTATTATCAAAAAACATTTTAAGGATAGCAAAAGTTAAAAATTTGCATAGAGATT
Source organism: uncultured Clostridium sp. (assembly GCA_900543325.1). Taxonomy (GTDB): domain Bacteria; phylum Bacillota; class Clostridia; order Clostridiales; family Clostridiaceae; genus Clostridium. The sequence goes on from UQQU01000013.1 coordinate 9,509, forward strand.
ATAAAAATTTAGAAGAGTATTTAGGAGATTAGTTATGAAAAATACAGCAGTTACATTTAAACAAGCGAAAGAGAAAAATGAAAAACTTACTATGCTTACAGCATATGATTATTCTACAGCAAAAATAATTGATGAAGCTGGAATAAACGGAATTTTAGTTGGAGATTCATTAGGAATGGTTTGTTTAGGGTATGAAGATACACTATCAGTTACTATGGAAGACATGATACATCATACTAGAGCAGTATCTAGAGGTGTAAAAAATACATTAGTTGTAGCAGATATGCCTTTTATGTCTTACCAAACATCAGTATATGATGCTGTAGTTAATGCAGGAAGATTAATTAAAGAAGGTAGAGCTCATGTAGTCAAATTAGAAGGTGGAATTGAGGTTTGCGATAAGATAGAAGCTATAGTTAAAGCTTCAATACCAGTTATGGCTCATATTGGATTAACTCCTCAATCAGTTAATGCTTTTGGTGGATTTAAAGTTCAAGGTAAAGATGAAGAGGCTGCAAAGAATCTTATAGAAGCAGCTTTAGCTGTAGAAAAAGCAGGGGCATTTGCAGTTGTATTAGAATGTGTTCCAGCTAGGCTTGCAGCAATAATAACTGAAAAGCTATCTATACCTACAATAGGAATAGGTGCTGGTGCACAATGTGATGGTCAAATTCTTGTTTATCAAGATATGTTAGGTATGTATAGTGATTTTACTCCTAAGTTTGTTAAGAAGTATGAAACTCTAGGTGAAAAAATGAATGTAGCTTTTAAAAAGTATATAGAAGAAGTTAAGGATGGAATTTTCCCAGCAGAAGAGCATTCTTTTAAAATAAATGATGAGGTAATTGAAAAATTATATTAAAGGGGAAGAGAAAAATGAGAATTGTGGAAAGTATAAAAGATGTAAGAGCCACAGTAAAGGAATGGAAAGCAAAAGGATTAAAGGTTGGATTTGTTCCTACTATGGGATATTTACATGAGGGGCATGAAAGTTTAATTAGAAAAGCCTCAGAAGAAAATGATAGGGTTGTTGTAAGTATATTTGTTAATCCAATTCAATTTGGTCCTAAGGAGGATTTATCTACCTATCCTAGGGATTTAGAGAGAGATAGTAAAGTGTGCGAAAGCGCAGGAGCAGATATTATATTCCATCCTGAAAATGAAGAAATGTATTTTAAAGACTTTTCTACTTTTGTTGATATGAATGGATTAACAGATGGATTATGTGGGAAGAGTAGACCCACTCATTTTAGGGGTGTTTGTACTGTAGTAACAAAATTATTTAATATAGTAGCTCCAGATAGGGCTTATTTTGGGGAAAAGGATGCTCAGCAATTAGCAGTTATAAAAAGAATGGTAAGAGACTTAAATATAGATATAGAAATTATAGGATGTCCTATAGTTAGAGAGAAAGATGGGCTTGCTAAGAGCTCAAGAAATACTTATTTATCAGTAGAAGAAAGAAATGCTGCAACAATATTAAATAAATCATTAACATTAGCTAAAGAAAAAATTCAAGCTGGTGAAAGAGATTCAGAGGTTATTATTAAGTTGATTCAAGAAGTAATTAATTCAGAAAAATTAGCAAGGATTGATTATATAGAAGTTGTAGATAGTCTATCTATGGAAAAGGTAGAAAGAATAGAAAAATCAGTATTAGTAGCAATAGCTGTCTTCATAGGCAAGACAAGATTAATAGATAATTTCACATATGAGTTATAATAAGGAGCGAAGTAACAATGAAGGTAAGTATGTTAAAAGGTAAGATACACAGAGCAACAGTAGTACAGGCTGAATTAAATTATGTTGGAAGTATAACAGTAGATGAGGATTTATTAGATGCAGCAGGAATATATGAATATGAAAAAGTTCATATAGTTGATATTGATAATGGTGCAAGATTTGAAACTTATACTATTGCGGGAGAAAGAGGATCAGGTATGATCTGTTTAAATGGAGCTGCAGCAAGATGTGTACAAGTTGGAGATAAAATCATATTAATGGCTTATTGTGATCTAGATACAGAAGAGGTAAAAGATCATAAACCAAAGGTTGTTTTTGTAAATGAAGAAAATAAAATTAGTAGAATTACTAATTATGAAAAGCATGGTCAACTTTCTGAATAATAAAATATTAAAATAGTTTTAGACGAATATGATGAATTTGGAATAATGTTTTTATTCTAAATTCATCATTTTTTATTAATAATAAGATATAGTATTATGTAATTATAAAAATATTAATAGAGGTTTTATATGATAAATAGAAGAAGAATAACAAATATATGTGATAATTGTAATACATGCGGTTTACCAGTTATAACTTGTATATGCAATAGCATAAGTAAGGTTGAGACAAAATCTAAATTTATAATTTTATCTAGTGAACGAGAGATATATAGAAATACTAATACAGCTAGTTTGCTAAAATTAATTAATTCAGAATCTACAGAAATAGTTATTTGGAGAAGAGGAGAAAACTCTCAAGAGATTTTAAATTACATAAATAATGATATCTACAAAGTATATTTAATATTTCCTATTGTTAATGAAGAAATGGAGATAAGAAGAATTAAATATATTATAGATGAACATATACCAGTATTTATTATTGTAGATGGTACATGGAAAGAAGCTTGGAAGATAATAAGAAAAAGTGATTATTTAAAAGAATTACCTATACTTCCTTTAGAAACAAATAAAATTTCTAAATTCACATTAAGAAGAGGACAAGAAGAAGGGAACCTATGTACAATAGAAGCAGCTATAGAATTACTTAAAATGAATGAAGAAAATGATGCAAGTGAAAAAATAGATAGGGATTTCGATTTATTTTTAGATAGTTATAAAGCAGGAGCAAGTGGGCATAAAATTAATTGAAAAATTTTTTATAAAAAGTGTTGATATAATATTTGTACACTGATATAATGACAATTGTTCCGAGGAGAGATGGTCGAGTTGGTTTAAGGCACCGGTCTTGAAAACCGGCGTGCGTGTGAGCGTACCCAGGGTTCGAATCCCTGTCTCTCCGCCATAAATGGAGAATTACTCAAGTGGCTAAAGAGGCTCCCCTGCTAAGGGAGTAGGCTGGATAAAACTGGTGCGAGGGTTCGAATCCCTTGTTCTCCGCCAAAAGCATCTAACGAATGTTAGATGCTTTTTTGGTATATAAAAAAATAAATGAAATTTAGTAGATTAATTTATGAATAGATGAATTAATTCCATATTTTCCATAATTAATAATTGTAAACGAAATTTTTAAATGGTATACTTTTAATAGTTAAAATAGTACAACTTATTAATGGGAGGGTAATAAATGGAAAAGAAATATGTTGTAGGTGTTGATTTAGGTGGAACCAAAATTTACACAGCTTTAGTAGATTTAGAAGGAAATATTGTAAAAGAAAAAACAGTTGAAACATTAGCTCATGAAGGTGAACAAGCTGTTAAGGAAAGAATAATAGATACAATTAATTATGTTATAGATGGAACAGATAAGAATTTAATAAAATCAATTGGAATCGGTTCCCCAGGGCCGTTAGATGTTAAGAATGGTGTAATATTAGAATCAGCTAATTTACCATTTAAAAACTTTGAAATAGTTAAATCTATAAAAGAAACATATGATTTACCAACTTATTTAGATAATGATGCCAATGTAGCAACATTAGGAGAGTTTATGTTTGGTGCAGGAAAAGGAACTGAAAACATGATATTCATTACAGCAAGTACTGGTATCGGTGGTGGTGCTGTATTAAATGGTAAATTATTTAGAGGAGCTACAGGAAATGCTTTAGAAGTTGGTCATATGACGGTATCAACAGAAGGACCAAGATGTGGATGTGGAAACGTTGGTTGTGCAGAAGCTTTAGGATCAGGAACAGCTATAGGTAAGAGAGCTAAAGAAGCTGTATTAAGTAATGTTAAAACTTCATTAAAGAACTATGACAATGTTACATCTAAGGAAGTATTTAAAGAAGCTGCAAACGGAGATAGAGTTGCTAAGAAGATATTAAATACTTCATTAACTTATCTTGGAATTGCTGTAGCTAATACAATAACAAACTTCGATCCAGAAAAAGTTGTTGTTGGTGGTGGAGTAGTTAATGGTGGAGATATAGTTATTGACACTATAAAAAATGTTGTTGAAGAAAGATGTATGGCTGCATTCGTTGAAAATTGTACAATTGAAAAGGCTGTATTAGGTGGAAAAGCAGGAGTATTAGGTGCTGCCGCTTTAGCTATTACTGAAAGATAATATAGAGTATATAATAAACTACAATATATGAAGATAGAATCTTTATGTATTGTAGTTTTTTTATTTAAAAAAGCTCCTAGGAATCAATAATTAGGAATTAGTAAAACTTTCAAAATAATAGTATCATTAATTAGGGGGAGGGATTAATGTGATTTATGGAGATAAAATATATTTGAGAGAAATATTAAAGGAAGATATTGATGAAGCTTATAATTTATGTTCAGATAGTGAAGTATTAAAATATAATGGTAATCAATATGGGACATTATCAAAGAAATATATAATTGAGCACTTAAAATATTTAAATATACCTTCAAAAAGAAATTATGTAATAATTGATAAGCATGGAGCTATTGTTGGAGTAATAATTTATTCAGAAGATAAATATTCAAGAAATGTTTATAACATTAGTTTAACTATAGGCAAAAAGTATTGGCGTAAAGGATATGGAACAGATTCAATAAAGGCACTTTTAAAATATTTATTTTTTAAGAGAAAAGCTCATAAGGTTGAACTTGAAGTAGTTAGAGAAAATGAGGCCGCAGTGCTATGTTATAAAAAATGTGGATTTGTCGAAGAAGGAATACGAAGAAAGAAATATTATTATAAAGGAGAATATTTAGATACCATTGTAATGGGGTTATTAAAAGAGGAATTTAAAGCTTAAGGAGTTGCATATGGGAATTAGATTTGTTTTTGGAAGAGCTGGTTCAGGAAAAAGTTATTATTGCTTAAATCAAATAAAAAAGAAGTTAACTAATGATAAAAATAATAAGTTAATAATGTTAGTACCAGATCAATATACATTTCAAACTGAAAAAAAGCTATTAGAATATGTAGGAGAAAAATCATTACTTAGAGCTGAGGTTTTAAGCTTTAAGAGAATGGCTACAAGAGTTTTTGATAAATGTGGTGGAAGAGCAGTTAATGTAATAGAAGACTCAGGAAAAAATATGCTTATTTATAAACTATTAAAGGATAAAGGTGAAGAACTTCAATATTTTAATAGAATAAGTAAGCAACAAGGATTCGTTGGAATAGTATCAAAATCAATTACTGAATTTAAAAAATATAATATTTCCGAGGAAATATTAAAGGAAAAAGAATTAGAAATAGAAAATAAGGACTTAAAAGAAAAGATAAGTGATTTAGCTTCTATTTATGAAACTTTTAATGAAAGTTTGCATAAAGGCTATATAGATTCAGAAGATATATTATCTATTTTAGCTCAAAAGTTAAAGGAATGTGATTTATATAATGATGCTGAAATTTGGATAGATGAATTTACAACATTTACTCCACAACAGTTAGAGGTATTAAAGGTATTAGCTAAACAATGTAAGAATGTGAACATTATTTTATGTAGTGATGGAGAAATTCAGTTTACTGAAGGTGAAACAGATATATTTGATGTAATAAAAAATACGGAAAATAGAATTTTAAAGATGATGCAAGAAAATAATATTTCCTATAAAGAACCTGTAAATTTAAATAAGAAAAATATTTATAGATTTAAAGAGAGTAAAGAGTTAGGGCATATAGAAAAATATTTCTTTAATTATCCTTTTAAAATATATAAAGATGATTGTAAAGATATTAGATTATATAAAGCCAATAATAATTATTCTGAAATAGAATGGGTAGCACAAGATATATTAAAACTTGTTAGAGATAAAGGATATAGATATAAGGATATTGCTGTTGTTTGTAGAGAAATTGATAGTTACGATAAAATAACTTCAGTTATATTTAATGAGTATAATATTCCATATTTCCTAGACAAGAAAAGAGAGATATTAAGCAATCCATTAGTAGTACTAATAATATCAGCATTAGAAATATTAGTTACCAATTGGTCTTATGAAAGTGTATTTAAATATGTAAAGAGTGGACTTATAACATTAGAAACTAATTTTATTGATAAATTAGAAAATTATATTTTAGCTAATGGCATAAAGGGATATAAATGGACTAGAGATTTATTAACATCTCAAGATGAGGAGCTAACACAAGAAGAAATTGAAATCTTTGAGTATATGGAAGAAATCAGAAGACCAATAATTAATTTATACAATAAAATAAAAGGCGATGTTACAGTAAGAAAGTATTGCACTGCTTTATATGAGTTTTTATTAGAAATAAATGCTTTTGAGACTATGGATAAATGGCTTGATGATTTTAATAATAAGGGAATGCAAGATAAAATTAAGGAATATACTCAAGTTCCAGCTATAGTAATGGATATGTTAGATCAAGCTGTAGAAGTATTAGGAGATGAAGTAGTTGATTTAAAGACTTTTTCTAAGATATTAATATCAGGATTTGAAGAAAAAGAAATTGGTGTAATTCCTATGGCTTTAGATCAAGTAAATATAGGTGATATAGCTAGAATAAAAGGTAGAGATGTAAAGGCACTTTATATAGTAGGAGCTAATGATGGGGTTTTACCATCGGCTAATAAAGACGAGGGTATATTATCTGATGAAGATAGAATTGAACTTAAAGGTATGGGAATCGAACTTGCTAGTGATACAAGAAGTAGAGTATTTGAAGAACAGTTCATGGTTTATACGGCATTAACAATACCTTCAAATTATTTAATGATTACCTACCCAATGGCAGACTTTGAAGGAAAATCATTAAGACCTTCAATAATAATACCAAGATTAAAAAAGATTTTACCTAGATTAAAGGAAGAAAGTGAAATATTTAATAACAATTTATTTAATGATAAATATCATAATATAACTGCACCAGTTCCAACATTTAACGAACTTATAGAAGCATTAAGAAGAGAATATGAAAAAGAAGAAATTGAACCATATTGGGTAGAAACATTTAAGTGGTTTGAAGAAAATGAAGAATTTAAAGATAGAACTAAGATTATATTTAATGGATTAAATTATACTAATTTAATTGAAAAGATACCAAGAGAAAAGATAAAAAGACTTTATAGCAATGACAATGGAAGATTAATGTTTAGTGTTTCAAGAATAGAAAAATATGCTCAGTGTCCTTTTAGTTATTATGTTCAATATGGATTAAAAGCTAAAGATAGAAAAGTATATGAATTTACTGCACCAGATTTAGGTTCATTTATGCATGATATATTAGATCAATTTACAAATAAAATAAGAAAAGAAAATATATTATGGGGCGATTTAACGAAGGATAAATGTGCTGAAATAGTTAATGAGCTTGTTAATAATAAACTTAAGAGTGAAACTAATTCTATATTAAATAGTAATAAAAAGTATCAATATTTCTCAGAAAGGTTTAAAAAGACTATTACTAAATCTGTAACAGTAATATCAGAACAAATGAGAAAAGGTGAGTTTGATATATTCAAAAGTGAATTTGATTTTGGAGACTTTAAAGATTCAGATCCAATAAAGTTACAATTACCTTCAAAGGAGACAGTATATTTAAAAGGTAGAGTTGATAGAATTGACAAGGTTGATTTAAATGGAGAAACATATATAAGGATTGTTGATTATAAATCTGGTTCTAAGAGTTTCGATTTAAATGAGTTATATTATGGTCTTCAAATACAATTATTAGTTTACTTAGATGCCATACTAAAAAATTCAGAGCAAATTTTAAAAACACAATGCATGCCGGGTGGTATATTATATTTTAAAATTGATAATCCAATAATTAAGTCAAAGAAAGCCTTAACAGAGGAAGAAATTCAAGTTGAGGTATTAAAGAAGTTAAAGATGGATGGATTGTTATTAAAGAATGTGGAGCTTGTTAAATCAATGGATAGAGATATGGAAACATACTCACTTATTATTCCAGCTGCTTTTAAAAAGGATGGAGATTTTACAAGTACTAGTTCTGTAGTTACAGAATCACAGTTTGAATTATTAAGAAAATATGTTAATGATAAAATGATTGAAATATGCGAAGAAATGCTTAGTGGTGAGGTTAAGATAGAACCATGTAAATCATCAAAAGTAACATATTGTGATTACTGTAATTATTCATCGATATGTCAATTTGATACCTCGATAAAAGATAATAAATATAAAATAATATTAAAAAAGAAAAAAGATGATTTATGGAATGCAATGAGTAATAAAGTAAAAGTGGAGGAGGATGAATAGATATGGGAGCTACTAAATGGACTAATGAACAGCTTCAAGCTATAGAAACAAGAAGATGTAATTTGCTAGTAGCAGCTGCTGCAGGTTCAGGAAAAACAGCTGTTTTAGTTGAGAGAATTATAAGAATAATAACAGATGAAGAAAATCCAGTAGATATTGATAAGCTTTTAGTTGTTACATTTACTAGTGCAGCAGCATCAGAGATGAGAGAGAGAATAGCAGCAGCTATATCAAAGGCTTTAGAGAAAAGTCCTAACTCTAAAAATCTTCAAAGACAACTTACCTTATTAGGTAGAGCTAATATTACTACTATGCACTCCTTTTGTTTAGATGTAATTAAAAATTATTTTTATACTATTGATTTAGATCCTAGCTTTAGAATAGGTGATGAAACAGAAGCAACTTTAATGAAAAATGAAATAATTGAAGAGCTTTTTGAAGAGTACTATGAAGAAGATAATGAAGAGTTTAAAGAACTAATAGAAGCATATAGTGGTTCTAAAGATGATGAAAAGTTAAAAGAAATGATACTTTCTTTATATAGATTTTCTATGAGTGGGCCTTGGCCAGAAAAATGGTTGATAGAGAAGGCTGAAGCTTTTAATATTAGCACTTTAGAAGAACTTGATAAGAGTGAATGGGTAAAGGTGCTAAAGGAAAGTTTAAGAGTTGAATTAAATGGGTTCTTAAATATGTACAGAAAAGCCATTGAAATAATTAATGATACAGATGGTTTAGAACCATATTTAGATGCTTTTAATAGTGATTATGATCATTTATTAAGGGCTTATGAAAGCTTAGATAGTGGTTTAAATGATATTTATATTGCTTTAAGTTCTATTTCATTTATTAAGTTAAAGACAGTTAAGAAGAATCAAGTTTCTGATGAAAATGCTCAAAATTCAGTTAAGAGTATAAGAGATTCAGTTAAGAAAAAAATGAAATCATTAATTGAAAGTACATTTGAATTTACTCCACAAGAGGCTTTAGATGGAATAATAGGTGTATATCCTTTTATGAAGACTTTAGCAACTATAACTCTTGAATTTTCAAAGAGATTTGATGAGAAGAAAAGAGAAAAAAATATACTGGATTTTAATGACCTAGAGCATCTTTGCTTAAAAATATTAATTGATAAGGATGAAAATAATAATATTGTACCATCTAAAGTTGCAGAACATTTTATGGAGTTCTTTGATGAAGTATTAGTAGATGAATATCAAGATTCTAATAATGTTCAAGAAACTATAATAGATTTAGTTTCAAGAAGAAGATATGAAGAATCTAACGTATTTATGGTTGGAGATGTTAAGCAAAGTATATATAGATTTAGACAGGCAAAACCAGAGTTATTTTTAGATAAATATAATAGATATTCTTTAGAGGATGGAAGTAAAGATAGGAAGATTCAATTATATAAAAATTTTAGAAGTAGGCAAGAGGTAATTGAAGGCGTAAACTATATATTTAAGATGGTTATGTCTAATACAGTAGGTGAACTTGAATATACTGATGAAGAAGCATTGAACTTAGGTGCAAGCTTTAAGGAAGCTAATGATGAAGAAGCAATCGTAGGAGGCGAAATTGAGCTTCATATATTAGATAAGTCAGGTATTGTTAAGGAAGAAGAAGTTGTAGATGAAGATAGTGAAGATGGAAGTAAAGAAGAGGAAGAAGATATAGATGCTATTACTCTTGAAGCCAAAATAGTAGCAAAGAGAATACATGAGTTATTTGAAACTAGAGATGGCAAAAAGTTTAAGGTATTTGATAAGGATACTAATGAATATAGAGATGTTAGATATAAGGATATAGTTATTCTTTTAAGAGCAACAAAAAATTGGGCAGAAATATTTTTAGATGAATTAGGAGCTGAAGGTATTCCTGTATATGCTGATACTGGTAGTGGATATTTTGAATCTATTGAAATTAGAACTATAATGTCTTTACTTAAGATAATAGATAATCCACTTCAAGATGTACCTATGATAGCAACTTTAAGATCACCTATATGTGGATTTACTGCTGAAGAATTAAGTGACTTAAGATTATTAAATAAAGATTTATATTTTTATGAAATAATAAAAGAAGTCCATGAAGGAAATTATGAAGTAAATGAGGAATTAAAGTTTAAATGTAATAATTTTATTGAAGACTTATCTAAGTGGAGAGAAAGAGCGATATATACTCCAATAGATGAATTCATATGGTATCTTTATATGGATACTGCATTTTATGGGTATGTTGGAGCAATGCCTAATGGAAAGCTTAGACAGGCAAATTTAAAAATTCTTTTCCAAAGAGCAAAACAATATGAAAGCACTAGTTTTAAGGGATTATTTAATTTTATAAATTTTATTAATAAATTAAGAAAGTCTTCAGGAGATATGGGAAGTGCGAAAGTCCTTGGAGAAAATGAAGATGTAGTAAGAATTATGAGTATTCATAAGAGTAAAGGGCTTGAGTTTCCAGTAGTATTTACTAGTGGAATGGGTAAGCAGTTTAATTTAATGGATTTATCAAATTCTATTTTATATCATGAAGAATTAGGTTTTGGACCTAGTTATGTTAACTTAGAAACTAGAAATTCATATTCAACTTTAGCAAAAGAGGCTATAAAGAAAAGAATAAGATTAGAAACTTTATCTGAAGAAATGAGAATACTTTATGTTGCATTTACTAGAGCAAAGGAAAAGTTAATTATTACTGGAGCAACTAGTAATTTAGAAAAAGCAATTAATAGTTGGCTATCATCAGCTTCATTAGATGATAATATAATTTTACCTTCTGAAGTTTTAAAAGGAAAATCCTATTTAGATTGGATTGCTATGGCTATGTGTAAACATACCTGTGGAGAAAAATTAAGAGGGGTTACCGGTGCTACTAGAGACTTAATCACAAGTGACTTTTCCACATGGAATATCAAATTCTGGACAAAAGACTTATTAACAGTGGATAAAAATTTAGAGCCTGTGGATAAAATTGAAGATGATAGTCTGTTTATAACTTCTAAAAATGTTGTTGTGGATAAAGAAATAAGCAGAAGGCTTGACTATAAATATAAATTTATAGAAGGTGCAATGCTACCAAGTAATATTTCTGTTTCTGATTTAAAGAAAAAAGAATTTACTTATGGTGATGAGGTGCATGACACTGTAGAAGTATTTAAAGAGAAAGAAGTTTTAAAACCTAAATTTTTAAAAGAAGAAAAGGGATTATCTGCGGCTGAAAGAGGAACTGTAATTCACTATGTTATGCAAAGATTGAATTATGATAGGGTAAGCACAATTGGTGAAATTAAAACACAAATAGAAGAAATGGTACTAGATAATTCACTAACAGAAAAGGAAGCTTCCTCTGTATGGTATAAGAAAATATATAATTTCTTTAACAGTAAATTAGGCGAGAGATTATTGAAAGCTTATAAAGAAGATAGATTGGTAAGCAGAGAGCTACCTTTCTTTACTGAATTAAGTAGTGTAGAATATGATCCTGAATTAAATAAAGATGTTTATATAGATGAAAAGATTAGACTTCAAGGAATAATGGATTGTTTCTTTGAGGAAGAGGATGGAATAGTCCTTTTAGACTATAAGACTGATTATGTTGAAGAAGGAAAAGTTGATGAAATAATTGAAAGATATAGAGCTCAACTTAAGTATTATAAGGATGCTTTAGAGAAGATAACAGAGAAAAGAGTAAAGGAAAGTTATCTTTACTTATTCGGAATAGATAGAGAAATTTTAGTGGAAATTTAACTTTTAAAATATGATATAGAGTATATTCACCTAAAGTTCAAACAATTATATTATTGGACTTTAGGTGTTAAAATTCTAACTAGCTCTACAAATTGAAATTTATGGTTCTAATTCTTTCAAGAAAAAACGTAATGACATTACTGTTTTAGATATCTTATATTTACTTTCTAAAGAAACTAATTCAGGATTTTCCACTAAATCATTAACTTCTTTTTCACTAACTCCAGACATCAATGAAATTGTTTCTGCCGAGATATTATGATATTCTAATAAAACTTGCAAAAATGCCCCAATTTTTAAATCGGCATTATCTCTCCCTATAAGTTCAAGCATTATAATTAAATCAGACATCTTATCAAAGTTTTTAGAGTTTTCAAATAGCGCTTTTTCATCTTTGCTTAAAATAACGTCTTTTTTTACATCTAATAATTTTGAAAGTGTATCTATATTGAATTTGTATTTTTCAATCAATAGTTGCAATGTTTCCATTACATATTTCAACGTTACCACCTTTAAATCTTTAATTTCTTCCATATTAATTCTCCCCTTAAAATTCCTGTTTTTTTATTAGATTAATTATTTTACCATATATTTCTTATGTGTATATTATACCTAAATATGGTATAATTCTAAAGTGATATTTTGAAATACCGTAAAGGATGGATACGGTGGTTGTACGTTTTCCCACCTTGGGTTATTGGTGATTTTCATCATAACTTAAGGTGGTGGTATTAGATATGATACTTGCTTTATTAATTTCATTAATATTTTTATTAATAATTATAATTAAAGCCTTAAGTTCAAAATCTAAACTTTTAGAATTTGAACTTAATATAGGTATTAAATGTTTTAAGCTAAAATTTAAAACAAATGAAAAAAGCACTCCATCCCAGCAAGAATAGTTGTGCTTTTTCATAATTAAAATTTTTTAATTGAATCTAATAGCCCTAAAACTAAAAAACGTTCTAAGAATTGCTTAGTGTTACCAGCACTAAGCTTTTCTTATTTGCACTTCTGTGTAAGTGCGAATAGCTAAATCAAAGATTTAGATTCTTACTTATATTATATCAAATTTTTATAGAAAATAAACTTAAATTATATTTTTAAATTAATCTAAAGAAAGTTTTGAGCTATTTCTAAAAGGCTTTCTTTATTATTTAAATTTTTATCATCTAAAACACTTTCTAATAAAAATGTTAGTATTTCGCCAATAATTTTTCCAGGTTTAATATTTAAATGTGTCATTAAATCAGAACCAGTAACAGCTAAATCTTTTATGTAAAGTGGTTCATTATTTTTAAGTATTAATTTTACTCTATCAGAGATATAATTAACTTTCTTTAAGAAAGGAACTGGGTCCCATAGTGAATTTATATCTGCTTTTTGAAGTTCAAAAAGTGTAAATATGTTTTCACTTCCAACACGTCTTAATAATCTTTTAATTTCACCATCTGTAGGCATATAATTTACATCTAAAACTAAATGATCATAAATAATTTTAGAAACCTTATCTATAGTAGTATTATCAAATTTAAGTCTTGATAATATTGGTTTACATATTATTGCACCTTCTTGAGCATGACCAGGGAAGTAACAATGACCATTAGGCAATTGTTTTAATGTATTAAGCTTACCAACATCATGGAAAAGAGCTGATAATCTTAAAATTAAGTCATTACTTGAGGTATTGTTTATTACATTTAATGTATGATTAAAAACATCTCTATTATGGTTATTACAAAGAGGTGTGTAACCAACTAAGCTATAAATTTCAGGAATAATTATTTCTAATATTCCTGTATCTTTAAGTAAGTTTAGACCATCACAAGGACTATTAGAAATTAATATTTTACATAATTCGTCTCTAATACGTTCAATACTAATATTTTTTATTAACTTATAGTTTTCCTTTATAGCTAAATATGTTAATTCATCAATTTCAAAGCCTAATTGGCAGCTAAATCTAATTGCACGCAACATTCTTAAAGCATCTTCTTGAAATCTTTTATTAGGATCTCCAACAGCTTTAATTATTTTATTTTTTATGTCATCTATTCCATTAAAATAATCTATAAGACCTTCTTTATTATTATAAGCTAAAGCATTAACTGTAAAATCACGTCTTGATAAGTCTTCTTTTATATTTGAAACAAATTCAACAGATTCAGGATGACGATTATCTAAATAATTTCCTTCTGTTCTGTAAGTAGTAACTTCTAGATTTTCATTATCTAATACAACAGTAACTGTTCCATGTTTTATTCCAGTTGGGATTGTTTTTTCAAATAGTGATTCTGTTATATTAGGTAAAGCAGATGTTGTTATATCGTAATCTTTGGGTGTTAAACCAATTAAGCAATCTCTAACGCATCCACCAACCATAAAAGCTTCATAATTGTTGTTATAAAATGTATCTATAATAAATTGAACATTATTAGGTATATTAATAAACATAAAAATCATCCTTTAAAAATAAGTATTATTAATATATTTTATCATAAAGATTATGTAAAAAGTTAATAGTAAAAAAATAAGGCTATATATCAAATCTATATTTAAATAAATTTGATATATAGCTTTTAGATTTAATTAATTATTACTTTTGTACCAGCTTCGATATTATCATAAATCCATTTAGCATCATTTGTTTTTAATCTAATACAGCCGTGAGAAGCTGGAGTACCTAAAGTATTATCTACAACCTCACTTTGGTCCTCATTATAAGGAACAGAGTGGAATAAATAATCACCATAGAATTGCACCCAATACTTTCCACCTTGTTGATACTTATCTGAAAAGAACCAATCTCCACGTTCACGAACATCAAAAATTCCAGTTGGTGTCTTTTCATCATCTATGCCTGTAGAGCAAGTAAATGATTTAATGGTATCCCATTTATTCATAGTTCCTTTATAAACATATGTCATTTGTTCAGATAAGTTTACATATATTAAATATGGAGTTAAGCTTTCTATGTTTAAAGTGTTTATGTTACTACTAGTAATTGATTGAAGCAATTGATTAGAAGTTAAAGTTGAATTTTGACTATCATTAGCACCTATAGAAGCTAGATAATTTTCTTTAGCCTCAGCTATGGAATCAATTTTATTATTAATATCAGCATCATCTTCAGTGATTATAGAAGTATCAGCATTAGATAATAAATTTATAGCTTTAGTATAATAATCATCCTTAACCAAATCATCAGCTTCTTTAAATAAATTATCTTTATAATCAGTGATACATTTCTCTATGTAATTAGTTGCATCACTATAATATTTAGAAGAATCAGGTATTTTGTTTAATAAGTTAATAGCCGTAGCAAAATCACCATTATTACAATTATCTAATCCTAAATCTAAAATTGCTTTATAATCAGCATCATCTTCAGGGATATAATTATCATCTAATGAAATTATTACTTTATTCAATGATGAATTTAATATATTATAGCTTTTAATTTCATTTAAAACTACTAAAGCTTTTGATTTATTATCTTCATTATCTAAAATAGAATCACATAAATTTTTTACTACAGATGAAAAATAAGTATTCAAGTCTTTATTTAAAGTTTTCTTTTTTAATTTTAAATAAATATTATCATCTGTAATGACTTCTTTAGCAGCAGTAAAATCACAACTATTAAATTTCGAGAAAAAGTCATCTGTAATTAAAGAATATTTGTAATTTATATAGTAATTAGCAGCAAATACTAGTAATAATCCAGCAAAAATAATTGTAATAAATTTAAAAACACTTTTTTTAGGTTTTCGAAATAAATTTCTCAATTAAATACCTCCTTATGCTTTATTATTAATAATTGACTACTTTCTTTATTTTTAAACCTATATCAAGGGAATTTACAAAAAGTACATAAGAAAATTTAGAAAAATATGTTATAATCAAAATGTAAAAATACTAATATAGTATTAAATTTATTATAAGTAATTATGTCTTATGGAGGAGTAATGAACGATAAAATAAAAATGAGAAATAAATTTATTTTTAGTATTAATCCTAAAAATTATGTTTATTTATATAAAGAAAAACTAAGCAAAGCATTTTTATATGTTTTAGTACTTGCTTTAATTATTGGAGTTATTCAAGGAGCTATGAGTACTGTAGTTATTTCTGCTTTAGAAAGAACTACAAAAATGATTTTAAAGCAAGATGAAGTTCAATTTGAAATGAAAGATGGAATATTAGATTTTAAGGCATCTCCTATAAAAGAGGAAGAAGGTCAAGCATTATTATATATAGATACAAATAAGGGAATAGAAGATTTAGAATCTCTAAGAAGTATTACTGTTCATAAAGATATGGTAACCGTATTACTTAAAGATGGATTTATGATTAAGAGTGGATCAGAAAATATTACATATAAATATTCTGATTTAGGATTAGATAAAGTGGATTTTGATAATAGTTTTGTAATTGCAGCTCTAGAAAAAGTTGATATAGTTAAATATATAGTTATTCCAATTATGATAATTTTTAATTTTGTACAATTAATAATATATGCATTATTAATTTCATTAGTAGGTTTATTAAGTAATCTAATTGTAAATAGAAAGATAGAGTATAGAAAATTATTTAATCTTTCATTATATGCTGTTACATTACCTGCAATAATTAATTTAATATATCCAATTGGTGGATATTTTATTTTAGTTGGTGGAATTATATTAATATTTGGATTAAGTTATATAGATTTTTATAATGAAAAGCAAAATATAGAAAGCAAATAGTTAAATGTAAAAAATTTTAATTGTTGATAAATTATAATTTTTGTGTTAACATAGACTTGTTAACACTATGGAGCGTTAGTTAAACGGATATAACACGCCGCTACGGACGGCGCATTAAGGGTTCGATTCCTTTACGCTCTGCCATATAAGAACTGTTGAGTTTCAACAGTTCTTTTTTTATTATAAAATTTTATGTTACTAGGAAAACTATTTTTAGAGTTAGAATAAAGAGGTAAAGATATATGATTGATATATTAATAAATCAAGTAGATGAACATAATGAAAGTAATATCCTAGCAACTCAAGAATTTAATCCAAGTGTAGTTTATTTCATAAAAGATAAAGATTCAGAAGAAAAAATGAAAACACTTAGATTATATTATGAAAAAAATTTTAGAAAAATTAAAATTAAAGAATTTTTTATTGAAGAAGGACATAAAGAAGAGTTAGAAAAAATAATAAAAAGCACGAAAGAGAAAAATATTTTAATTAATTTAACAGG
This sequence comes from uncultured Clostridium sp., assembly GCA_900543325.1. Lineage (GTDB taxonomy): Bacteria > Bacillota > Clostridia > Clostridiales > Clostridiaceae > Clostridium. Next base: position 26,883 of record UQQU01000013.1, read on the forward strand.
AGGAAAAAGAATAAATTCTTTAATTTTGTTAGATTTGTGTATAAAAGAAAAGCTTACAGCTTTATATATAAATATTAAGAAACAAATTATGTATGAATTTAAAGAGAATATAGTAATATATGAAAAAACTTTTGAAGATTTAGAGATTGATGATATTGTTAAGGCTTCAGGAGGAAAAATTGTTGAAGATTCTTCAGAATTATGTAATAAAAAGGATTTAATTTACTTTGCAGAAAAAATATCCAATAATTTAGAGTTATGGCATAAGTATAAACAACAATTATATGAATCAAGTATATTTGAACATGATAGTAATGAAACACAAAGAATATATATTCATACTCAATTTTTAGAATATGAAGAAATTAATTTATTAGATAAAATATTATCTAAATTTAAAGAAATGAATGAGATTAGTTATAGGAAAGAAAATGATAAAATAACTGTTAATTTTAATAATGACTATTTAAAAGCCTTTATATTTAAAAGTGGAACATGGTTAGAAATAGAAACAAATAAATTAATTAATAGTATTGAAGAGGTAGATGAAGCTAAAAATGGAGTAATGTTTTTATGGAATGATGGAAATCAATCTGTTAGAAATGAACTTGATGTTGTTGCGGTAAAAGATTCAGTTCCAATTTTTATTTCTTGTAAAGATAGTGATAAATATAATGAAATGGCATTAAACGAATTAAATGTATATGCTGCTAAATTTGGAGGAGAAAATTCTTATAAAATATTAGTGGCAACAAAAGAACCAATCAAATCTCCAGTAAGAACAAGAGCAAAGGAAATGGGGATTCATTTGATTATTTTTGATGGAAACGAAGAAAAATTCATTAAAGAAATTAAGAGTATAATAAATAACTAAAGTGCAAAGCACTTTAGTTAAATTTTTCTCCTATTTTTTCCCCCATAATAACTTTTGTTTCAAAGCCAAAGGATGATTGGATAAGTATATCATCATCTATATTTACTGTATTAGGTTTAAAGAAAAGAATAGTAGTAGAACCACCAAACTTAAAATATGACTTTTCATCACCTTTAGAGACTTTTTTATTAGGTACATAACTTTGAACTATAGATCCAACGCAAGTTGCACCTACTTCCATAAGAATTACATCACCAAAATTTTCAGAGTGAAAAATAGACCATTCACGTTTGTTTTGGCAGTATAATTTAGGAACTCTTTCTAAAGCAGTAGGGTTAACTGAATAATAATTTCCTTTAACTATATTTGATTTTTCAGGAATACCATTATCGATAAAGTGTAGTCTATGATAGTCTATTGGACATAATCTTAAAACTAGACAAGTTCCACCGGCGTATTCATTTGCAATAGGATTATCTTCTAATAATTCAGATAGGCTATAAGTAATACCTTTTACTTGTATTAAAGAATTTATATCAATATTAGTATAAGCTAACAAACGTCCATCACCAGGAGATATTAAGATATTTTTATCTTTATTAATAGGTCTAGCTTCTGGAATAAGTTTTCTGATGAAAAAATCATTAAAACTTTTGAAATCAGAAGGATCATTAGTAAATATATCAGTATCAATATTAAAGTTTTTAATAAATGAGTTAATTTTTTTAGTACTAAATTTACTATCGCAATAATTACCATATAATTTGGAAAAAAGTTTTCTTTTTATAAATAATTCAACAAAGCTTTTACCTATTGGTGACTCATAAGCCCATTTTATGTACTTTCCACCAGCAACATTCTCAGTATCATATTTATTTGTTTTTCTATTATAAATTTGTATCATAAGTTTACCTCATATTAATTATTGTAATTAAGAAAAATATTATTATAAGTAAAAATACAATAATATTCTTATAATATATTAACATATTTTCTTTTAATAGTTTATTAACATTAATATAATAGAAAAATTATTTGAAAGTATAAACTTAAAACTATAGAATAATTCATAGGAAGTAGTTTGTTAAATTGTGGAGGATAATATGAGCTTAGAAATAAAAATAATAAATGCAACTATAGATATTTTTAGAGAAAAAGGCGTTAAATTTACCATGGACGATATTGCTAATAAATTAGGAGTTAGTAAAAGAACACTTTATGAAAATATAGATAGTAAAGAAACATTATTAAGCTTATTAGTTGACGAGGTATTTGATTCAATTAAGCATCAAGGACAGGAAATAATTGAAGATGATAGTATAGAGGATTTAGAAAAGTTAAAGCGATTATTAACAATAATTCCAACTTCATATAATACTATTGATTATACAAAGATACACGAAATAAAGAAGTTTTATCCTAATATTTATGAAAAAATAATTAATAGGTTAGATATATGCTGGAAACCAACAGAATTACTAATAAATAAATGTATTGAAGCTGGATTAATTAAAAAAGTAAATTTATCTCTTATGAAGAGCATTTTAATTGGTAGTATTAGAATTTTGATTGAAGATAATAATTTACATAAGGAAAACTTAGAGTATAAAGCCACTATGAAAAATATTGTAGATATAATGTTTGATGGTTTAGTAATTAAATAAAAGAGCCAGTAATACTGGCTCTTTTATTATCTTTTATTATTCACCGAATTTTTCTAAGAATTCATCATATGTCATAGTTCTATCAAAGATAGATCCATCATCATTTACTCTTATAATTCTATTTGCAACTGTTTGAACGAATTGGTGGTCATGAGAAGCAAATAATACATTACTGTTATAGTCCTTTAATCCGTTATTTACAGCTGTAATTGATTCAAGGTCTAAGTGGTTAGTAGGTCCATCTAAAATTAATACATTTGCATTAGAAAGCATCATTCTAGAAAGCATACATCTAACCTTTTCTCCTCCAGATAATACATTAGCTTGTTTTAAAGCTTCTTCTCCAGAGAATAACATTCTTCCTAAGAATCCTCTAATATAACTTTCAGATTTTTCTTCAGAGAATTGTCTTAACCAGTCAACTAAACTTAATGTACAATCGTTAAAGAATTCAGAGTTATCTTTAGGGAAGTATGCTTTAGTTATAGTGATACCCCATTTGAATTCACCAGCATCTGGTTCCATTTCTCCGTTGATTATCTTAAATAAAGTTGTAATTGCAATTTCATTTCCTACAAAAGCAATTTTTTCATCTTTATTTACTCTAAAGCTTACGTTATCTAAAACCTTAACTCCATCAACAGTTTTAGATAATCCTTCAACTACTAATATATCATTACCAACTTCTCTTTCAGGTTTAAATCCAACGAATGGATATCTTCTGCTTGATGGTTGAATATCATCTAAAGTAATTTTTTCTAATAACTTCTTACGAGATGTTGCTTGTTTAGATTTAGAAGCATTAGCACTAAATCTAGCGATGAAGTCTTGTAATTCCTTAATTTTTTCTTCTTTTTTCTTATTTTGGTCTTTAGCCATTTGAGTAGCTAATTGGCTTGATTCATACCAGAAGTCATAGTTACCAACATATAATTTAATTTTACCGAAGTCAACATCAGCCATGTGAGTACAAACTTCGTTTAAGAAGTGTCTATCGTGTGATACAACTATAACTGTACCTTCAAAGTCACCTAAGAAAGTTTGAAGCCATTTAATTGATTTAATATCTAAGTGGTTAGTAGGCTCGTCCAGGATTAATATACCTGGGTTACCAAATAAAGCTTGAGCAAGTAATACTTTAACTTTTTCAGCACCAGTTAATTCTGACATTAATTTATAGTGTGCATCAGTTCCGATTCCTAAACCTTGTAATAAAGATGATGCTTCAGATTCAGCTTCCCAACCATTTAATTCAGCAAACTCACCTTCTAATTCAGCAGCTTTAATTCCGTCTTCATCTGAGAAGTCAGGTTTAGCATATAAAGCATCTTTTTCTTTCATTATAGTATGTAATCTTTCATTACCCATTATAACTGTTTCTAAAACAGGGAATTCATCATATTTATAATGGTCCTGACTTAAAACAGACATTCTTGTATTTGGAGCAATTATAACTTCACCAGTATTTGGTTCAACTTCTCCAGATAATATTTTTAAGAATGTAGATTTTCCAGCTCCGTTAGCACCAATAACACCATAGCAGTTACCAGGAGTAAATTTAATATTAACATCTTCAAATAATTTACGAGACCCATATCTTAAACTTACATTTAAAACATTTATCACTCAACATACCTCATTTCATTTCTTATTCTTTCGATATTATAACATAAAGTTTTTATCTTTTCATGAAAATATGCAATATTAGGATAGTGAATTAGTGAGAATTCTGCAAAAAAAATCATTGTAAAATTTTTATATACATAAAATGATTTAATAACGAAAAAAAGAATTAATATTTAAATATGTAATAAAAAGAAAAAAAGCCGAATAATTTCGGCTTAAAATAATTAATTACATAGATTTAACTATATTACATAAGTGTATACGCAAATAAAATGACTTAAACTACCTAATAATATAAATATGTGAAATATTTCGTGAAAGCCCCAATTACCTATAGTTAATTTTTTTGATTTAGTTGCATATATAATTCCACCGATTGTATAAAGAATACCACCAAGAACTAACCAAAATAAACTTATTCCAGGTAAAATAGCAGCTAAAGGTTTAATCATAAATAAAGCAGCCCATCCCATTCCAATATACATTACACTATCAACCCAGCAAGGACAATTAAACCAACAAAGTTTAAATATAATCCCTGCAATAGCAAGAGTAATCATTACTACAAACATTGTAATACCAAATTTACCACCAATAGAAAGTAAGCAAAATGGGGCATAAGATCCAGCAATTAAAACAAAAATCATTGAGTGATCAAGTTTTTTAAAAATAGAAATTACTTTTTCACTAGAAATTATTCCGTGATAAGTTCCAGAAGTCATATATAAAAGAATTAAACTAATTCCAAAAATAGTAACAGATAATATTGCAATACTAGAAGCATTTGATGATATAGTTTTAATCAACATTGCGATTAAAGCAAGTAAAGATAATCCAGCTCCAGCAAGATGAGTAATAGAGTTAATCGGTTCTCTTAATTTTTTGTACATATAAATAAACACCTCTCAATTCAACATATAGTTTTTAAAACTACATGATATTATATTAATATTATTTATTATATGTGCAAAAGAGTCAAAGTTTATAATAGGGGATTTAAGGAAATTATCATTAATTACATCAAATATTCTTGCAAATATTAGTAAATGCTATTATTATTAAATGTAGAAATGATATGGTATGGTTTTTAAAACTATGTGGAGGATACTATGGATACATTAGAAATATTAAATAGTTTACACTTGGAAAGTAATATAAAGTTAGATGAAATACCAGAGATTGATTTATACATGGATCAAGTAATACAATTATTTGAATCAAAGTTAAGTGAGCAAAAAAGAAAAGAAGATGAAAAGATATTAACAAAAACTATGATTAATAATTATGCCAAAGGTAAGTTGTTATTACCAATAAAAAATAAGAAGTATTCAAAAGAGCATATAATATTAATGTCTTTAATTTATAATTTAAAGGGGGCATTATCTATTAATGATATAAAGCTTTCTTTAGATAAGATTATAAATAAATCAGAAGAAGAAAATTATCCATTAAGAGAATTATACTCTTGCTTTTTAGAGGAATGCATAAATGATGAAAATAATTTTAAAGAAGATGTTATTAATAAAATTGAAAGTATAAATAACAAAGTTGATGAAAATAAAGTATTAAATAGCGAATTTGAAAAAAGATTTTTATTGTTATGTTCTTTAGTAAATATGAGTAATATGTATAGAAGAATGAGTGAAAAATTAATTGATGAATTTTTTGATGAACAGGAGTAATATATGAAAAATGCAAGTGATTTAAAAAGAGAACTAGATAGAATCAATGGTCGAGGATATAAGTCATATAAAGATTTAGAGGGACAATATAAATTTAATAACTATATATTAAGCATAGATCATGTTCAAGGAGATCCATTTGCATCACCATCAAGAGTTAGGGTAATAGTGGAAAGTAAGGTTAATAAATTTCCAGGTCAATTATTTAATGAGAGGTATAGGAAAACTGCACTATGTGATTTTTTAACTAGATTATTTAGCAAAAATATATATAAATATGGTGAAAAAATATTTGGTTCAGGTAAGAGTGGACTTTTAGAAATAAGTAGATGTCCACAGCAGATATTAGAAAGAACCTCAATAGTAATAGATAATGAAAAAATTGAAGCAAGATTTTATGTAGGTTTTCCTGCAAGAGGTAGAAGTGTATTGTCAGCTGAATTAGAAAAGATATTATTTAATATTTTACCTAACATAGTAGAGAACACTTTAATTTACAATAATATAAACAATAAAGCTTTGGATGAAAGAATAAATTTAGTTCAAGATCAAGAGTTTATTAGAAGTGAACTTAAAAAGAGAAAATTAGTTGCCTTTGTAGCTAATAATTCTATTTTGCCAAGAGAAAGTGGAGTTTCACAAAAACCATTAAAAGATGGAAAGAAGTTTATATCACCTAAAGAATTAGAAGTAGAGTTTAATACACCAAATAGAGGAGTTATAAAAGGAATGGGAATACCAGAGGGAATAACTCTTATAGTTGGTGGTGGATATCATGGTAAGTCTACACTTCTTAGGGCATTAGAACTTGGTGTATATAATCATATTGAAGGCGATGGTAGAGAGTTTGTTATTACTGATGATAGTGCTTTAAAAGTAAGAGCTGAGGATGGAAGATCAATAACTAAAACAGATATATCACTATTTATAAATAATCTTCCTAATGGAAAAGATACAGTTAAGTTTTATACAGAGAATGCAAGTGGAAGTACATCTCAAGCAGCTAATATTGTTGAAGGAATTGAAAGTGGAACAAAAGTATTTTTAATTGATGAAGATACTTCAGCAACTAATTTTATGATTAGAGATACTATTATGCAACAGCTTGTAGCAAAGGATAAGGAGCCAATAACTCCATTTATTGATGTAGCAAAAAGTCTTTATAATAAAAAAGGTATATCAACTATATTAGTTGCAGGAAGCTCAGGGGACTTTTTTGATATTGCAGATTTAGTTATTCAAATGGATAATTATGAACCTTTTGAAGTTACGAAAAGGGCTAAGGATTTAAGTAAAGGAAATAAGGAGCATAATAAAGATTTAGATATTAATATTAATTTTAATAGAGTAATACTTAAAGGGACTATAGAGTCTGGACCAAAAGGTATTAAAATAAAAACTCTAGGTAAGGATGGACTTTCTATTAATAGAGATAATATAGATTTAAGAGCTGTTGAACAGATTGTAGATAGTGAGCAATTAAATACTATAGGTGCCATAATGAAATATGTTGAAAATAATTTAATGGGAAAAGATTTAACTTTAATTGAAATTGCAGACAAAGTAATTGAGGATATAAATGATAATCTTATTAATATTGATAGTACAAAAGGTGGATATGGAAGTCTTGCTATTGTAAGGAAACAAGAATTAATAAGTGCCTATAATAGGTTTAGAAAGCTACGAGTTAAGAAATAAATTATATATATTAAATAATAAATAATTTTAAAAAAATGGAAAAAATATCTAGTATATTTTCGTGAGATATGGTAATATTAATATTGTAAAGTAAATAATTTACAATGGCTTGTTGGTCAAGAGGTCAAGACGTCACCCTCTCACGGTGAAATCAGGGGTTCGATTCCCCTACAGGTCACCATATCAAGGATTTAGGAGTTAAACATTATGTTTGCTCCTTTTTATTTAAAATAAAATAAGCTATCCTTAAAGGATAGCTTAAATATTTTAATAAATGAAATTTGCAATTAGAACTATAACTGGTAATGTTATTAATGTTCTTTCTATAAATATTATAATTAATTCTTTTATATTTACTGGAATTTTTGATCCAAGTAATACTCCACCAACTTCAGACATATATACAAGTTGAGTTACAGATACCGCAGCAACTATAAATCTTGTCATTTCACTAGTTATTGTTGTTGAAGCAACAACTGAAGGTAATAGCATATCAGCAAAACCAACAACTAATGTTTGAGAAGCTTGAAGTGCTTCAGGTACTTGTAATAATTGTAGTATTGGAACAAATGGTAATCCTAAAATTTTAAATACTGGAGTATAAGTAGCTATTATAAGAGCTATTGTTGCCATACACATAACAATCGGAAGAACTCCAATCCACATATCTAAAACATTTTTAGAACCATCAATAAAGAATTCTTTTACACTAGAATTTTTTCTTGCTTTTGTTATAGCCTGTTCATATCCCCATGATAAAGAAGTATATCCTTCAGGAATAGATTCATCTAATTTTTTAGTTTCACCATTATAATAAGTATTTTTCTTTTTTGATAATGGATAAATTCTTGGAACTATTATTGCTGCAACTATACCAGCAAATGTAACAGTTAAATAGAATGGTACAAACATATTTCCAAGTCCTACAGTATTTATTACAACTAAACTAAATGTAATTGAAACTGCAGAGAATGTAGTACTTATAGTAGCAGCTTCTCTTTCAGTATAAAATCCATCTTCATATTGCTTGTTAGTTAACATTATACCTAAAGTACCATCACCTAACCAAGAAGTAATGCAATCGATTGATGAACGACCAGGTAATTTAAATAAAGGTCTCATTATTTTAGTTAATAAAGAACCAAAGAATTCTAGCAATCCGAAGTTAAGTAATAGTGGTAAAAATAATCCTGCAAATAAAAATATAGAAAATAATACAGTTAAAAGATCATGCAATACAAATGAACCAGTATCTGCACTTATTATCATTTCAGGACCTATTTGAAATGCTGAAAGAACTCCAAATATTCCACCAAGAACTCTAGATGTTAACCATAAAGGTGTAGTACTAAAAAGTGAGTTTAATAATTTATTATTAGTAATAAATTTAGGCTTAAATAATGTAGCTATTAAACTAAGTACTGCAGATATGGCTAATGTTCCAGTAATTATGTATACTAAATATTCACCAAGAAAATCCACTAACATTCCAGAAAAAATAGCTATTGGAATTGTTACATCACCTTCGTGTTTTATTGGAATCATAAATAATAGGATACCAATTATAGAAGGTATTATAAATTTTAATTTATCTTTTAGGGTAACCTTATTATTATCATCAAATGGTTTTAAATTTGAAATCTCCATTTTATCTCCTTTATATTTATTCATGTAATTTTTTATAATTATTCACATATATTCATTTTAAATGTAAGAATATTAAAAATCAATAGTTTTTATGCATAAAAATCTAAAAAAACTTATAAATATTAATTTTTATGCATAAATATTAAGATTTATAAGTTTTTTATTAAAAATTATAACTAGAAATCATTTTAAAAGGAATATAAGGGGATAAATGTAAAGGAAATTTTTATGGTAAATAGGAATAAAGATAATTATAATATATAAATAACAATTTAAGATTCAGGAGATGAGCAAAGTGAATTATAGAGATCAAATAAGAAGATGTAGTAGAATAGTAGTTAAGGTAGGAACCTCTACTCTTACTTATGATAATGGAAATATAAATTTAACAAGAATCGAAAAATTAACAAGAGTGCTATCGGATTTAATGAATTCAGGCAAAGAAGTTGTACTTGTTACATCTGGAGCAGTTGGTGTTGGAGTTAATAAGTTAAAATTAAAGGAAAAGCCAACAAGTATAAAAGAAAAGCAAGCGGTAGCTGCAGTAGGACAATGTGAGCTTATGCATATATACAGTAAGTTTTTTGGAGAATATAGTCATGTTGTTGGTCAAGTTTTATTAACAAGAGATGTTGTTGAGGACGATCATATAAGAGAAAATGTTGTTAATACATTTGAAACTTTATTAGAAAATGGAATAATACCAATAGTTAATGAAAATGATACTGTTGCTATAGATGAGATAGAAAATATAGTTAGATTTGGTGACAATGATAATTTATCTGCAATAGTTGCACAACTAGTATCAGCAGATTTATTAATTATATTATCTGATATAGATGGATTCTATGATTCAGATCCAAGAAAGAATCCAGATTCTAAACTTATAAAAACGGTAGAGGAAATTACACCTGAATTAGAAGCATGTGCAGGTGGTGCAGGAAGTTCACTTGGGACAGGAGGAATGGCTACGAAATTAACTGCAGCAAAAAGGGCTATAAATGCAGGATGTAATATGATATTAGCAAATGGAGATAATCCAGGAATATTATTAGAAATTACTGAAGGAAAAGAAATTGGAACATTGTTCATAAGAAAATAGTTATAGAGAGGGGTTAAAGAAAAATGAGTGAATTAATTATTAAAGGTAAAAAGTCTAAAGAAGTTTCTTTTACATTAGGAAATTTGAGTACAGGAGAAAAAAATAAAGGCTTAAATACAATGGCTGATTTTTTAGTTAATAATAAAGAAGAAATTATTAATGCCAATAAAATAGATTTGCAAGCAGCGGTAGAAAAGGGTATATCTAAATCTATGATTGATAGATTATCTTTAAATGAAGAAAGAATAGAAGGTATGGCTAATGGACTAAGACAAGTGGCAGCACTTCAGGATCCTGTGGGAGAAGTTTTAGGAATGTGGACTAGACCTAATGGATTACAAATAGGTCAAAAAAGAGTTCCTTTAGGTGTTATAGGAATAATATATGAAGCAAGACCAAACGTAACAAGTGATGCTGCAGGACTTTGTTTTAAGGCAGGGAATGCAGTTATATTAAGAGGTGGAAGTGAAGCTATTAATTCTAATAAAGCTATAGTTAATATTTTAAGAGCAGGCCTTAGATCTGTAAATCTTCCAGAGGATGCAATTCAATTAATAGAAGATACTAGTAGAGAAGTTGCAACTGAAATGATGAAATTAAAAGATTATATAGATGTCTTAATTCCAAGAGGTGGAGCAGGCCTTATTCAAGCAGTAGTAAAAAATGCAACAGTACCTGTAATTGAAACTGGAACAGGTAATTGTCATATATATGTTGATGAATATGCAGATTTTGAAATGGCTAAAAATATAGTTTTAAATGCAAAGACTTCAAGACCATCAGTATGTAATGCAGCTGAAAAGCTACTAGTTCACGAAAAGATAGCTAAGGAATTTATGCCAATAATTTTAAATGCTTTAAAAGAGGAGGGAGTAGAAGTTAGAGGCGATGAATCTTCAATTGCTTATGACTCTTCAATAGTAAAGGCGAATGATGAAGAATGGTATAATGAATATTTAGATTATATAATTGGTGTTAAAGTAGTTAAGGATATAGATGAAGCTATTAACATTATTAATCATTTTGGTTCAGGACATTCTGAAGCTATAATTACTAAGGATTATGCAAACTCACAAAAATTCTTACAAAAAGTAGACGCAGCAGCTGTTTATGTAAATGCATCAACTAGATTTACTGATGGTGAAGAGTTTGGATTTGGAGCAGAAATAGGTATTAGTACTCAAAAACTTCATGCAAGAGGACCTATGGGGCTTAAAGAACTTACGACTATTAAATATATTATTTATGGTAATGGTCAAATTAGATAATTGAGAAATTAAAGGTCTTCGGCATAATTAAAAAATTAAGGTGTGGAAGACACAGTTAAAAATTAAGATTTTATTTGTATAATTTCAATTTTTATTAGCTACACAGGGGGAATTAATGTGAAGTTTGAAATAAAGAAATTTAATGAATTAACTGTTGATGATATGTATGAAATTGCAAAATCAAGGTTTGAAGTTTTTGTTTGTGAACAAGAAATTACTGAAGAGCAAGACTTTGATGATAAGGATAAAGTATGCCATCATGTAATGTTAAAAGAAAATGGAAGAGTAGTTGCTTACAGTAGAATTGTGCCTAAGGGAGTTGGATATGAAAATATTTCAATAGGTAGAGTTTTAGTGCTTAATAGCCATAGAAGAAAAGGTATAGCACAAAAAATGATGAAAGCAGCTTTAGAATATATTAAAAATAATTTAGACGAAAATATAGTGGTACTATCTGCACAAGAGTATGTAAAAGAAATGTATTCAAGTGTAGGATTCAAAGTTATATCTGATGTTTATGATGAAGTGAACATTCCGCATGTCAAAATGAAAATAGAATTATAAAAAATAATGTACAAATACAATAGTCAATACATAGCATATAGTAGTAGAAATAGTCGAGAAGGAATAATATATGGCTTATGTATTGATTTTTTGTTTAATAATAGTACTAATTATTCTTAAGATTTTAGTAGTAATGGATAGGTATGGACAAAAGTATATTTTAGACATGAAAGACCTTCCGATAAATTGTGATACAGTAATTGTTTTAGGCGCGGGAGTAAGACCTGACGGAAGTCCTTGTGATATATTAGCAGATAGGCTTGATACTGGAGCCAGGGTATATGTAAGAAGAATAAGTAAAACAATTTTATTAACTGGGGATAATAGTGGAGAAAGTTATAACGAACTTAAGGTTATGAAAAAATGGATTATGGATAATTACACCAGTAAAAATATTAGAGAAGAGGACTTACTTATTGATAATTGTGGATTTTGTACATTTGATAGTATTTATAGAGCAAAAACTATATTTAATATAGAAAGTGCAATAATATCAACCAATAGATATCATTTACCAAGAGCTATATATATTGCAAGAAAATTAGGAATTGATGCTTATGGTATTGCTTCTGATATGAGGGAATATGATAGGATGAAAAAATATAAAAGAAGAGAATTATTAGCACAAATTAAAGATTTCTTTTTATGCCTTATAAAGATACATTAGTATGTAGCTTTATAAGGCTATTTTTAGATTTGATTAACTTAATTACTTTTGACATTATTAAATAAAATATATAATTTTATTTTACAAATATTTTATAATAAAAATATATAATATAGAGAGCAGGGGAAGGTTATGAGTAATATAAGATATACGTTAGTAACAGGTGCATCTACAGGAATAGGTTATGAATTATCAAAGTTATTTGCAAAAGATAAACATAATTTAATTTTAGTTTCTAGAAATAAAAATAAATTACAATCTGTAAAGAATGAATTGCTAAAATATAATATAGATATAAAAATATTAGCACTAGATTTAGAAAGTAGTGAAGATATTCAAAGTTTATTTAATTACATAGAAATAAACAAATTAGCTGTAAATATTTTAATCAATAATGCTGGTATAGGCACCTTTGGAGACTTTAATGATATTGAATGGAGTAAGGAAGAAGCGTTAATAGATATAAATATAAAAGCATTAACACAACTAACAAAATATTTTTTACCTAAAATAATAGATTATAAAAATGGAGGAGTTTTAAATGTTGCATCCACTGCAGCTTTTTGTTCGGGACCAAGAATGGCTGCATATTATGCATCAAAAGCTTATGTTCTTAACTTAACAGAAGCTATATATGAAGAATATAAAGGTAACGGGATAAATATATCATGTCTTTGTCCAGGTCCAGTTAAGACTAGCTTCCAAGGTAAGGCTGGTATTAAGAAAAGTGAATCTGCTAAGAAGTATTTAATGGATGCAGAAGAGGTAGCTAAAGTTTGTTATAAAGATTTTAATAAAGGAAAGCTTATTATAATTCCAGGAATGAAGAATAAATTATTAGTTATGGGAAACAAGCTTTTACCTAGAAGTATTTCAAGAAAGATAATATTAAAGACTAATAGAAAATAAAGGAGAAAAAGATGGGGATTTTTGATGGATATTTATTAGTTTCAGATATGGATGGAACACTTTTAAATAGTAAAGGAAAATTATCAGAAGAAAATAAAAGAGCTATAGAATATTTTGTAGATAACGGAGGACAATTTACTTTAGCTACTGGACGTATGTTGCCTTCTATAAAGAGACATATTCATAAAGTAAAGGTTACACTTCCTGTAATTATGTATAATGGAACGAAAGTTTATGATTTTAATAATGATGAAGTAATTTGGGAAAGGTTTTTAGAAGAAGAGCGAAAAGAAATAGTTAAAGTAGTTAAAGAAGTTAGTCCAAATGTGGGAATAGAAATATATAGTGATGAAATAGTATATATTTATCAATCTTGTAAAAGGACAGAAAGATTTAACAAACTAGGCTATGACGTAATTTATGATCTTGATGATAGTATCTGGAATAAAAAATGGACTAAGGTCTTGATTGTAGGAGAAAAGGAAGAGCTAGACTTTGTTGAAAAATATTTAAGAGAAACTTATGGTGATAATGATATTGTACGAAGTTCAAATGTATATTTAGAAATTATACCAAGAGAAGTTTCAAAAGGACAAGCATTAAAGGAATTAATAAAACATAAGAGACTTGAAGAGTTAAAGATAATTACGGTTGGAGATAATATGAATGATGTTGAACTTTTAGAAGAAGCTGATTATGGATTTTGTATAGAGAATGGTAGCGAAGAACTAAGAAATAAATCAAAGTATATAGCACCGAGTAATGATGATAATCCTATTGAATTTATAATAAAATGGATACAAGAATTAAAATAATTGTAGAATAAAAAGCTATATCAGGGACATTAAGGAATTTAATTAGCTAATTATTGAAATAGTTACGAATAAAACCATTTTATTCTTGACATTAATTAGTGTGCCATATAGAATATATACAAAGATATAGAATAATTTAATTAGTTAAAAAGTACACTTTAAATTGGTCCAGAGAGGCCAGAAAGGAGTATGTAGGTATGTTATACGTAAATAGCAATAGTTACATCGATTTATCAAAGAAATTTTCTAAAGTTAATTTTAAATATTATAAGGATAGTATGGAGAGATTACATAGTTAAATGTCTCCTTACTATCCTTTTCTGTTATTTTCACTAATATATGGTGAATTTAATAGGTAAACTATATTTAAAGTTAAAGAGCTTTTAGAAAGTGTATTTTTAGCTGTTATATACATAAATTGCAGGAGGGCTAGGAATGAAAGCAAGGCTTATATTAGAAAATGGTATGACTTTTGAAGGTAAGGCATTTGGATATTTAAAAGATAGCGTGGGAGAAGTTGTATTTACAACGGGAATGACAGGTTATCAAGAGGTATTAACAGATCCATCATACTATGGACAAATTGTAACTATGACATATCCGTTAATAGGAAACTACGGAATAAATTTAGAGGATAATGAATCAGGAGCACCAAAGGTAAGAGGCTTCATAGTAAGAGAAAAATGTAGCTTCCCAAATAACTTTAGATGTGAAATTGGATTAGAAGATTATTTAAAACAAAATAAAATAGTTGGATTAGAAGGAATAGATACAAGAGCTTTAACTAAAGTTTTAAGAAATAATGGAACTATGAAAGGAATTATTTCATTAGAACATGAAAGCTTAGAAGAAGTAGAAGAAAAGATTAAAGCTTTTTCAAATAAAGAAGCAGTTAGTATAGTTTCAACAAAGGAATCTTACACAATTGAGGGAACTGGCAAACATGTTGCAATAATGGATTTTGGAATAAAATCTAATATAATAAGAAATTTCAAAAAGAGAAATTGTAAAATAACAGTATTCCCAATGACAGCTACTGCAGAAGAAGTATTATCAGTAAATCCTGATTTAGTATTTTTATCAAATGGCCCTGGGGACCCAGAGGATTTAGGAAATGTAATAGAAAATGTTAAAAAGATTGTTGGAGTTAAACCTATAGTTGGTATTTGTTTAGGACATCAATTATTAGCATTAACTTTAGGTGGAAAAACTACTAAGTTAAAGTTTGGACACAGAGGATGTAATCATCCAGTAAAAGATTTAGAAAGAAATAGAGTTCATATTACTTCTCAAAATCATGGATATGTAGTTGATGAATTACCAGAAGGAGTTGTAGCAACTCATGTAAATATCAATGACGGAACAATAGAAGGTATGAAACACACTACTTTACCAATATACTCAGTTCAATTCCATCCAGAGGCTGCAGCAGGTCCAAAGGATAGTGAATATATATTTGACAGATTTATGGAATATGCACTATAGGAGGGTTTAAAAAATGCCATTAAATAAAGATATTAAAAAAGTTTTAGTTATAGGATCAGGACCAATTGTTATAGGACAAGCTGCAGAGTTTGATTATTCAGGAACTCAAGCATGCCAAGCATTAAAAGAAGAAGGAATAGAAGTTGTATTAGTTAATTCTAATCCAGCTACTATTATGACTGATAGAGAAGTTGCAGATAAAATTTATATAGAACCATTAACATTAGAATTTGTTGAAAAAGTAATAGCAAAAGAAAGACCAGATAGCTTACTTGCAGGTATGGGAGGGCAAACAGGACTAAATCTAGCAGTTGATTTACATGATGCAGGAATATTAGAAAAATATAACGTTAAAGTTATAGGAACATCAATAGCTTCTATCAAGGAAGGTGAAGATAGAGAGTTATTTAGAGATATGATGCACAGAATTAATGAGCCTGTTATTACATCTGAAATAGTAACTGACATGGAAGCTGGAATGGCTTTTGCAAATAAAATTGGTTACCCAGTTATAGTAAGACCTGCTTATACATTAGGAGGAACTGGTGGAGGAATAGCTGAAAATGAAGAAGAATTAAGAACTATTCTTGCATCAGGATTACAATTAAGTACAATAGGTCAAGTTTTATTAGAAAAATCAGTTAAGGGTTGGAAAGAAGTAGAGTACGAAGTAATGAGAGATTCTTACGGAAACTGTATAACTGTATGTAACATGGAAAATATTGATCCAGTAGGTATTCATACAGGAGATAGTATAGTTGTAGCTCCATCTCAAACTTTATCAGATAAAGAATATCAAATGCTTAGAACTGCATCAATTAATATCATTAATGCAGTAGGTATTGAAGGTGGATGTAATGTACAATTTGCTTTAAATCCAAACTCATTTGAATATGCAGTTATAGAAATTAATCCTAGAGTTTCAAGATCTTCAGCTTTAGCATCAAAGGCTACTGGATATCCAATAGCAAAACTTGCAGCAAAGATAGCTTTAGGATATGGATTAGATGAAATTAAAAATGCAGTAACTCAAAAAACTTATGCATGCTTTGAACCAACATTAGACTACGTAGTAGTTAAGATTCCAAAATGGCCTTTCGATAAATTCTTTACAGCTGATAGAGCTTTAGGAACAAAGATGATGGCAACTGGAGAAATAATGGCTATAGGTGCTAATTTAGAGTCAGCATTATTAAAGGGAATCAGAAGTTTAGAAATAGGAAAATATTCTTTAGACCATCCGAAGTTTAAGGAGATGAGTATACAAGAATTAAAAGAAGCTGTAATGAAGCCAGATGATGAAAGATTATTTGCTCTTACAGAAATGATAAGAAGAGATTATAGAATTGAAAGTATAGCTAAGATTACTGGAATAGATATATTCTTCTTAGAAAAATTCAAGTGGATAGTACATGAAGAAACTAGATTAAAATTAAGTAAAATAGATGATTTAGATAAAGAATGGTTATTAAACCTTAAGAGAAAAGGATTCTCTGACAAAGCTATAGCTGATATGTTAAAGGTTAGTCCTGATGATATTTACAGATTAAGAAATATTTGGAACATAAAACCGGCGTATAAAATGGTTGATACTTGTGGGGGAGAATTCGAAGCATTATCACCATACTACTACTCAACTTATGAGCAATATGATGAAGTTGAAGTATCAGATAAGAAAAAGGTTATAGTAATAGGTTCAGGACCAATAAGAATAGGACAAGGTATAGAATTTGACTATGCTTCAGTTCACTGTGTAATGGCATTAAAGAAGATGGGAATTGAAACTATAATAGTTAACAATAATCCTGAAACAGTAAGTACTGATTTCAACATATCAGACAAGCTTTACTTTGAACCATTAACAGAAGAAGATGTATTAAACATCATTGAGAAAGAAAAGCCTTATGGAGTTATTCTTCAATTCGGTGGACAAACAGCAATTAAGCTTGCAAACTTCTTAAAAGAAAAAGGAATTAAAACTTTAGGAACTACAGCAGATCAAATAGATATGGCTGAAGATAGAGAAAAGTTTGAAGAATTACTTGAAAAGTTTGATATAGCAAGACCTAAGGGTAAAGGTGTTTGGACTTTAGAAGAAGGTATAGAAGAAGCAAATAGATTAAAATACCCAGTACTTGTTAGACCTTCATATGTTTTAGGTGGTCAAGGTATGGAAATAACTCATGATGAAGAAGAGTTAACTTATTACTTAAGCAATGCATTTAAAAAGGATAAGAAAAACCCAATACTTATAGATAAATACTTAATGGGTAGAGAAATAGAAGTAGATGCTATATCTGATGGAGAAAATATCTTAATACCAGGTATAATGGAACATTTAGAAAGAGCTGGGGTTCACTCAGGAGACTCTGTAACAATGTATCCAAGCCAAAATATTAGTGATGAAATTAAAGCAAAAGTTTTAGATTACACTAAGAAATTAGCTTTAGCTATAGGAATTAAGGGGATGATAAATATTCAATTCATAGAATTTGAAGGAAATCTTTATGTAATAGAAGTTAATCCAAGAGCTTCAAGAACAGTTCCTTATATCAGTAAGGTAAGTGGAGTTCCGATAGTAGATTTAGCTACTAAGGTTATGCTTGGAGAAAAATTAGCTGACTTAGGATATGGAATAGATGTTTACCCAGAACCAAAGCTAGTATCAGTTAAGGTTCCAGTATTCTCAACTCAAAAACTACCAAAGGTTGAAGTATCATTGGGTCCTGAAATGAAATCTACTGGAGAAGTTTTAGGAGTAGGTAGAGATGTTAAGGAAGCTTTATATAAAGGATTTGTTGGTGGCGGAATGTATCCATCAATGGAAAAAGGAAAGATTTTAGCTACTATTAATAAGCATGATAAGGCAGAGTTCTTACCAATAGCTAAGGATTTAGCTAAGGCTGGATATAAGTTTATTGCAACTGAAGGAACTTGCAAGCTATTAAGAGAAGCAGGTATAGATTGTGAAGAAGTAAGAAGACTTAATGAAGAAGAGCCAAATATATTAGATATTGTTAAGAATAAGGAAGTTGATTTAGTTGTTAATACACCAACTAAGGGTAATGACTCTAAGAGAGATGGATTCTTAATTAGAAGAGCTGCTATCGAGAGAAATATCGGAGTTATTACAGCATTAGATACATTAAGGGCCATTGCTGATGTTAAAGTATCTGAAATTGATAAGAGAGATTTAGAAGTATTTAATATAGCTGAAATTTAGTTAAAAGTTAATTATGCCTTAGGTATTGAAGAGAGGATGTAAAAGCATCCTCTTTTTTTATAATAACAATTTAACATGAATAAAAATCCAATTATTATGTAAAATAAACCAAAAAAATGTTGACTTCGAACGAATGTTCTGATATTCTTTAGTTAAGAAATGAACATTTGTTCGGAGGTGCGGTATGAAAGGTAATAGAGGAATATTCGTAAAAGTTAATTATAAAAATATCGGAGAGCTTAATAGTTTTATTTATGATAGTATGAATGGGATAAATAAGAATAAAGATAAATATGTTATGTGTGCAGGAAAATATAATAAAGATGGATGGACAATGGTTTTTAAGGCTAAGAGTATAAGAGAAGCAGAAGAATTATTAAGTATAAATTCTGCTAGGAGAGAATTAGCTAAAAAGAAAGATTTATTACACTCACAGTTAATTGAAAATGATAGAGTATCAATACCACATTGGATGTGTAATAATTAAGAATTTTTTGTTGAAAGAAAAATACACAATAATTTATATATTATAATAAATGAAAGTAGATTTACTATTAATTAAGGTATAAAATAAAGTTAAGGAATATATAAATTGGAGTGAGATAACTTGAACAAAAAGGATTTACCAATAGGTTTTTTAGATTCGGGCGTAGGTGGTTTGAGTGTGATGAGAGAAGCCATAAAGATAATGCCTAATGAAAATTATATATATTTTGGAGATTCAAAAAATGCTCCATATGGTGTAAAACCAACAAAAGAGATTAGAGATTTAACATTTAATGTAGTTGAGTTTTTAATGGAAAAAGGGATAAAGGGGCTTGTTGTTGCATGTAATACAGCTACTAGTGCAGCAGTAAGCGAACTAAGAAGAGTATATCCTGATATGCCATTAGTTGGAATAGAACCTGCAATAAAGCCAGCAGTAGAGTTAAATAGAAGTGGTAAGATTTTAATAATGGCAACCCCAATGACTATAAAACAACAAAAGTTTAATTTGTTACTTAATAAATATAAAGAAAAGGCTGAAATAGTTCCAATACCATGTGCTGGACTTATGGAGTTTATCGAAGATGGCGTATTAAGCGGAAAAGAACTAGAGGAATATTTAGAAGAAAAATTAAGTTTATATAATAAAGATGATATTAGTTCTATAGTTCTTGGTTGCACACATTATCCATTTGTAAAAGATACAATATCAAAGATTGTAGGAAGCAATGTTGCTATAATAGATGGTGGAGAAGGAACAGCAAGAGAAATTAGAAGAAGATTAAAGGAAAAAGATTTATTAACAGATAGAGCTGAAACAGGAAGTATAACTATATATAACTCACTAGATGAACAAAAGGTTATTGATTTAAGTTTAAAGTTAATTCAACAACCGTAAATAAGAAAAGCGCCAAGAGGCGTTTTTTTATTTATAGCTATAAAAAGGAAATTATAAAAAATAATTGTTAAATAGTTGACAATATTCTGAAAAATGTATATATTATTAATATAGAAAGAATTTTCAGAAAATTCGAAAAGGAGAATGGGGTAATTAGTATGAATATAAAAATAAAAGAGTTTTTAGGGGAAAGCTATTCAATAGAAGATGCTATTTTATTAAGAGAAATAGTAAAAAATAATTTAGATTCAGGTGTAACTTTAGATTTTGACGGTTTAGAAAGAGTTCCATCAACTTTTTTAATATGTCTATTTAATGATTTGATAAATAAATTTGGACGAGACTATATTTTTAAACAAATTAATGTTAAAAATTTATCAAACTATAGTGATTATTCAAGAGTAGTTTTAGGTACTGCATTTCAACAATAAATTAAACTTTTCAATTCAATATAATATATTTTAAAGGACAGTCCTTTAGTAATTGTAATTTTCTTAGCCTCAATTTTCGAGGCTTTTTTTCTTTATCCATTAAAATATATTTAAAAAATAAAAAATTTAATTAAAACATTGAATTACTATATAGAAATATGATAATAATAAATTATACCAAAAAATGAAAGTGAGGTAATTATATGAAAAATCCTATAGTAACTATAGAAATGGAAAATGGAGATATAATGAAAGCGGAGTTATATCCAGAAATAGCTCCAAATACAGTTAAGAATTTTGTTGATTTAATAAATAGAGGATTTTATGATGGATTAATATTCCATAGAGTAATACCTGGATTTATGATTCAAGGTGGATGTCCAGAAGGAATGGGAATTGGAGGACCTGGATATAGCATAAAAGGTGAATTCTCAAGAAATGGATTTGCAAACAACTTAAAACATACAAAAGGTGTTTTATCTATGGCTAGAGCAATGCACCCAGATTCTGCAGGTAGCCAATTCTTCATAATGGTTGAAGATGCACCACACTTAGATGGACAATATGCTTCATTTGGTAAGTTAATAGAAGGAT
The DNA here is from genome assembly GCA_900543325.1 of uncultured Clostridium sp. Classification (GTDB taxonomy): domain Bacteria; phylum Bacillota; class Clostridia; order Clostridiales; family Clostridiaceae; genus Clostridium. Next base: position 48,516 of record UQQU01000013.1, read on the forward strand.
TAGATGTTGCTACAAAGATAGTTAACACTAAGAGAGATTACAGTGATAAACCATATGAAGATCAAGTAATGAAAAAAGTAACAGTAGAAACTTTTGGTGAAAAGTTTGATGAGCCTGAAATAATAGAAGACTAATATTTCATTAGGCGTAAATCTTTAAGGGCTGTATTAAAATATTAAATTTTAATACAGCCCTAAATTAAATTTATATGTGTATACTGGGGTGATTGTAATGCTTGATAATAATAAATGTATTTTAGTATATGGATTATCTAATATAGAGTTATTGAGTTTAAAGGAGTTAGGATATAAAATAATAGAAATAACTCCTGAAATGTGTGAGATGACATTAATGGATGTATTACTTGGTATGAGATTAGAAATATTCAATAGTGATCCAATTAAAGAAAAGGTAATACTATATAATAACTTATCAGAAGATGAGATTAGAAAAGCAATAGTGGATACTAGGCAAAATATTAAAGATGGGATATTAGCTGTAGTAACACAGCAATCTATCAATTGGAAAATAAGTTATCTTATTAAGCATTTAAGAGATGAAAAAGAATGGTATTCAAAATTTAGAAAGGAAAAGAGCAATGAGTAGAGTTGGTGAAAAGATAAAGGAAGCTAGATTAAAGTCTGGGATGACACAAAAAGTACTTGCAAAGAAGTTAGGTGTTGCAGAAAAGTTTATAAATGAAGTTGAAACGGGTAGAAGGATCGTACAAGAATCGTTTATAGATAAGGCTGCTAAAATCTTAAAGACAGATTTAAATGATGTAAGTATGGTTGTAACAGATGAAGCGTTAATGGAAGAAAGAAAAACTTATGCTACAATTAATAAGAAGCCAGCAAAGATAGAAACAGAAGAAGTATGGGATAATGCATTTTCATCTGTTTTAAAGAATGTTCCAATTTACGATTATAGTTTAAAGAATGTTAAAGGAAAAATAGAGTTACCTATTCATTCAAATAAAGTAGAAGGTTTTCCTCAAGATAAAGTTATGTATTTAGAGATCCAAGATAATGAGATGTCTGGATTTAGAATGATGCAAGGAGATTTAGCTTTTGCTCATTTAGTAAAGGAAATAAGTAATAATGGAATATTCTTAGTTGATTATAAAGGAAGTAGAAAAATAAGACAAATAAAGAGTCTAGGAAATTCTAAGTTACTTCTTGTAAGTAACGGGGGAGCTCTTATGACTGAAACTGTAGAATCTAGAGAAATATCAGTAATTGCAAAGTTAGAAAGAATAGAAATAAGATTATAGAAAAGTGCCAAAAGGCACTTTTTTATTATATAAATATTTAACTGTTTACTAATTTGAATAAATATAAATATTATTTTGGGGATAATGTGGATAAAATCATCAAAACTGTGGATAACTTTTGCATTGGTATAAGTTAGGTGTTTAGATATTATGTTGATTTAGTATTTATACGCTTATATAAGCATCGAGAATGATTTTTAAATTTGTTTAGGGTAAATATAAAGAGTCATACATATATTGATAAGAGAAATTATTATGAGGTGGTAAGTATAGAAATTAATAATTTAAATAAAGATGGTTTAGGATTATTAAAAAATATGCCTAAATCAGTATTATCAAAGATTAACATATCACATAGTTTTTTAACAAATAATAAAGACTCTGAAATTGAGGTAACTATTATCTCAGGCAGTACTCCAAATGAAATTTCTCAAGTTGTAAATAGCCTAGGTGGCAAATATACAGATTTGGGATATGGATATGGACTAGTTTTAATTCCTATAGATAATATTGTAGCTTTAGCGACAAGTCCTCAAATTCAATATATTGAATTACCTAAGAGTTTGTATACAGCTGATTATCAAAGTAATAGAGCTTCTTGTATAACTCAAATAAGTCCAGAGAATAATTTGAGAGGGCAAGGGATTTTAATAGGTTTTATTGATACAGGAATAGATTACACTCATCCTGCATTTAGAAATGCTGATGGAACAACCAGAATAGAGTATATATATGATTTATATGAAGGTGGAAAAATATATAATAGATCTCAAATTAATGAGGCTCTTAAGTCATCGAATCCTTATTCAATAGTTAGCTCCACTGATGTTGCTGGACATGGAACTCATGTTGCAGGTATAGCTTGTGCAGGTGGGAATATAGATAGTAAGTATTATGGTGTAGCACCTGAAAGTTCAATAGCTATGGTTAAGGTTGCTAGAAGCCAATTTGCATTGAGTACTCAAATAATGAGGGGAATAAAGTTTCTTATTGATAAAAGTAGGGAGCTAAACACTCCCTTAGCTATAAACATTAGTTTAAGTACTAATGATGGAGCACATAATGGAAGTAGTTTACTTGAGCAGTATATATCAACAATAGCAGCTATTGAAAGAGTAACAATTGTTATTGCAGCAGGAAATGAAGGTGAAGCAGCACATCATGTAGGAGGAAATT